>NZ_DAMBUH010000002.1:0-9894 GCF_032053605.1 Tianweitania sp. | reverse complement strand
CGAAGCGAAAGCCAGCGCCAGCGTTGCCGGAAGCGCGCGGCCGATCAGTTCGCGGACCGGCGTGCCGCCGAGAAAGGAGCGACCGAAATCCAGCGTGAACAGGCCAAGCAGAAAGTCGAGATATTGCACGTAAAAAGGCCGGTCGAGCCCGAGACCGGTGCGGATGCGCGCCAGATCAGCTTCGGTGACGCTGCCCGCGCCCTGGCTCAGCATCAAAGCGGGATCGCCGGTCAGGCGGATGGCGTAAGCAACGAGCAGCGTGACGCATAGCACCACGAAGATCGCTTGCAGAAAGCGTTTGATCAGAAAACCGGCCATCGATCCACCTGGGAAAAGAGGTCTGCCCCGCTTGGAGCGGGGCAGATGCGTCGATCACTACTCGACGGTGACATCCGTCAGCCGAAGGCGGCTGTCCGGCGGCGCGATGAAGTTCTTCACCCGCTTGTTGATCGCGTAGATCTGATTGAGATTATAGAGCGGCATCTCAAGCGCCTGATCCGCGACATACCTAGCGATCTCGTGCAAAACCTTCTCGCGCTCTTGCGCGTTGGTCATGCCGCGCTGCGATTCCAGCAGCGCATCGAGCTTCGGATCGTCGCCATACGGGTTCCAGCGCTCACCCTTGTGGTACATGAGGTAGGCGGTGTTGTCGTAGTCGAACGTCCACGCGCCCCATGTCTGCTGCCACATCGCGCCGGTGCGTCCGGCCGGAATGATGTCGTTCAGAAGGACGTTGGTTTCGTAGGGCTTGATGGTCGCCGTAATGCCAACCGTCGAAAGGTAGCTCGCAACAGCCTGCGCGACTTCATTGAAGGTCGAGTCATTGCCACGCACGTCGATCTGCAACGTCGTGCCGGGCTTCACGCCGGCTTCGTCCAGCAGCTTCTGCGCACCGGCCGTGTCGAAGGGAATGGCTTCCAGCGTCGGATCGTTGCCGAAAGTCTGTTCGGACTGGAATGAAGCGATCGGCTTGGCCTGGCCGGCGAGGATCGCCTCGTTGATGGTAGCGCGATCAACCGCCATCACGAGCGCCTTGCGCACCTTCGGATCGGCCGTGATGCCGTCGCGGGTGTTGAAACGCAGCGAATATACGGTGGCGCCTGCCGTGCTGACGATTTCGAGCTTGGGATCGGCCTCGATCGTCGGCAGCGAGCCGATCGGCACGGATGGCGGGATCACCATATCGACGCGGCCTGATTGCAGTTCAGCAAGGGCGGTGGACGGTTCGGTAATGAAGCGGAAGGTGACGTTTTCGAGCTTCGGCTTGTCACCCCAGAAGCCTTCATAGGCCTTGAGCTGCACGGCATCGCGCGCCGTGTAGGAGGTCATGCTGAACGGGCCAGTGCCGACCGGATGGGTGTTGAAGTAGTCGTCGCCCTTCTCGGCGATATAGGCCGGCGGCACGATCATCGCGCCATAGCCGGTCAGCTTGGTGAGCAGAACGGGATCGGGACGCGACAGCTTCAGCTCGACCGTCTTGGCGTCGATGACGTTGACGCTCTGAATGACGTTATAGTTCGACTTCTGCGGACCCTTGTCGCCCTCTGCACCCAACAGCCGCTCGAAGCTGAATTTCACCGCATCCGCGTTGAACGGCTCGCCATTGTGGAAGGTCACGCCTTCGCGCAGCGTGAAGCGATAGTTCAGGCCATCGTCGCTGATGGTCCATTCCGTTGCCAAGGCCGGAATGATCTTGAGGTCCGGGGTGCGGGCAACGAGACCGTCGAACACGTTGTTCGCGACGGCGGACCAGTTGACCAGGAACGTGTCGATCGGATCCCAGCTGCCTGGGTCCTGCGGCGAGGAGATGGTGAGCGTATTGGCCGTTTGGGCCTGCGCGGCGGAAACAAGTGCGAGCGCACTTGTCAGAAGGGCGCCTCTCAAAGCGCGGTTCCAGCGGGTCATGCCATTCTCCTCATTTTTGTTGTGGTTCATGCGTCGGCGGCAACGAAGTGGCCGGGCGCGATTTCTCGATGTTTCAGGATGGTCGGCTCGGCGCCGACTGAACGGACCGGGCTCGGGACCTCACCTTCCAGAAGCGGCAGGCGACCGCGTCGGCCGGGTTCAGCAACCGGCACGGCCGACAAGAGGCGGCGCGTATAGGGATGCGCCGGCGTCTCGAAGATCTGGGCGCGCGAGCCGATTTCCACGATCTGGCCGAGGTAAAGAACGGCTACACGATGCGCCATGCGCTCCACCACCGCCATGTCGTGGCTGATGAAGAGGTAAGCGAGCTTGCGCTCTTCCTGCAGCGCCATGAACAGCTCGATGATCTGCGCCTGCACCGACACGTCGAGCGCCGAAAGCGCTTCGTCGGCGATGATCAGCTTGGGATCGCAGCTGAGCGCACGGGCAATGCAGATGCGCTGGCGCTGGCCGCCGGAAAACTGATGCGGGTAACGCGTTGCATGCGAGGGCTCCAACCCCACCTTGACCAGAAGCTCTTCAACGCGCTGGCGGATGGCCTTGGTGTCGGTGAGCAGGCCATGCGTCCGGATCGGCTCGGCAATGGAGAAGCCGACAGTCTTGCGCGGGTCTAGTGAGGCGAACGGATCCTGAAAGATATACTGGATCTCGCGCCGCAAACGCAGCGTCTCATCACCGGTCCTGTCCGCAACGGGCTTGCCATCATAAAGGATGCGGCCGGACGTCGGCGCTTGCAGGCCCTGGATCGTCCGCCCGATCGTCGACTTGCCCGAACCGGATTCACCGACCAGCGCCATCGTTTCGCCCGGCCGGATATCGAAGCTGACCTTTTCGGCGGCATGAACGCGATGCGTGACGCGGCCGAACATCGTCTTGCCAACATCGAAGCGGACAGTCAGATCTTCGACGGCCAGCAGCGGCTTGGCGGTCATATCAGCGGTGTCGTGATCGCGGTCTTCGCCGATCCGGCGCGGGGTTTCGCCGTCCATGACGGTGAGTGCCAATCGGCGCGGCAGCGCGCGGCCGGTCATAGCGCCGAGCTTCGGCACGGCGGACAGAAGCGTTTGCGTGTAAGGATGCTGCGGATTGGCGAAGATGTCAGCGACCGCGCCTTCCTCGACCTTGCGACCGCGCCACATCACCACGACCCGATCCGCGATCTCGGCCACCACGCCCATGTCATGGGTGATGAACACCACGGCCATGCCGAGTTCGCGCTGGAGATCGGCAAGGATCGACAGGATTTGCGCCTGGATCGTCACGTCGAGCGCTGTTGTCGGCTCGTCGGCGATCAGCACCTTGGGCTGACAGGCCAGCGCCATCGCGATCATGACGCGCTGCCGCATACCGCCCGAAAGCTGGTGCGGGTAGCGGTCGAGCATGCGCTCGGCATCGGACAAGCGTACCAGCGACAGCAGCCGGGCGGCTTCCGCGCGCGCCTCGATCCGGCTCATGTTCCGGTGCAGGATCAGCGTTTCGCAGATCTGGTTGCCGACCGTGAACACGGGGTTCAGCGAAGTCATTGGCTCCTGGAAGATCATCGCGATCTCGTTGCCGCGAAGCTTGCGCATCCGCGTTTCGCCGGCGGTTGCCAGGTCAGTCGTCCCCTCCCCTGCATCGAACAGGATGGAGCCGTTGGTCAGCCGGCCGTTGCCATGCTCCACCAGTCGCATCACCGACAAGGACGTGACGGACTTGCCAGACCCGGACTCGCCGACGATCGCCACCGTCTCACCCGGCCGCACGCTGAAGGACAACCCATCCACCACGCGGGCGGCGCCAAAGGCCACCGACAGGTCGTTGACGGACAGGATCGGCGACGTGTCGCTCATCAGGTTTGTTTCCGTCATCGATCAGACCGTCGCTGCGGCGCGGGACGCCTGGTCATAGGAGCCGGACAGGAAGCGTAGCACCGAAGCAATGCGTGACAGCTCTTCCTGCGACGGTCCGGCATCCGACATTCCGCGTAGTAGAAGCTCGTTGCGAATTTCGGCATAGCGGTCGCAGAGCTCCAGACCGGCGTCGGAAATGCGCACCGTCTTTTCCTTACCGGCGCGACCCGTATGGATCAGCCCGGCCTTTTCCAGCTTTCGGATGGCGTAATTTGCGACATGCGTGTCGCCGATGTCCAGCGCGAGGCAGACGTCGGCAAGGGTCTTGGGCCGGCTGCGATGGCGGATGGAATGAAGGATGAGGATTTCGATGGGCGATAGGCTCGATTGGCCCGCCGCCGTCATGCAGCGCACCATCCAGCGAGAAAAGGCGTGCGAGATCAGGATCACGCCATACTCCATTTCCGACATTCCAGGAGACGTGCCTGCCGCAAGATGCTGCGACGACACGATCGGGCCGAGCGAACGACCCCTAGGGTCCCGCTCGCGCACCGCATTTGCGCCTTCCACTGGATTATCACCTGCCTTCAAACGCCACCGCCTCGTTGCTGTTGACGCGACTATGGCATCATCATAACGATACTTTGTCAATAAACTGCAAGCGTTTTGAACAACGAAGGCGCATGTGACGGAACTGCCCGCTTTTTGAGCGGGTGCGTATGAGGCGAGATTTTCATGGTACAAGCGGGCGACACGGCGAAGCGTTGGGACTTTTGGATTGACCGGGGCGGCACCTTCACCGACGTCATTGCCCGGGATCCACAGGGCGCACTGCTTGCTCGCAAGGTGTTGTCGGAAAACCCGTCCGCTTACCGCGACGCCGCCGTGCAGGGCATACGCCTGCATCTCGGTCTACAAGCCGGCGACCCCATTCCTTCCGGCCTGATTGGCGAAGTGCGCATGGGCACGACCGTTGCGACCAATGCGCTGCTTGAGCGCAAGGGCGAGCGGTTGGCACTGGTGACGACGCGCGGGTTCCGCGACGCACTGCGCATCGGCTATCAGGAGCGCAAGGACATTTTCGCGCTCGCCATCGAGAAGCCGGAGGCGCTTTATTCCACCGTCGTCGAGATCGACGAGCGCGTGCTGGCGGATGGCGTTGTCGAACAAGCGCTGGACGAAGATGCCGCGCGGTCTGCCCTCGAAGCGTTGCGCGCCGAGGGCTACGATGCCGTGGCGATCGTGCTGATGCACGCCTCCAAGTTCCCCGAACACGAAGCAGCCCTTGGCCGCATTGCCCGTGAAATCGGCTTTTCACAGGTATCGGTCAGCCACGAGGTTTCGCCGCTGGTGAAGCTGGTCGGGCGTGGCGACACGACGGTTGTCGATGCCTACCTTTCGCCGGTCCTCAAGCGCTATGTCGCACAGGTCGCGCAGGAACTCGACGTGGAGCGCTCCGGTGCTCGCATCATGTTCATGATGTCGTCCGGCGGCCTCACCGCAGCCGAAATGTTCCAGGGCAAGGATGCCATCCTGTCCGGTCCCGCCGGCGGCGTGGTCGGTCTGGCGCGCACCGGCGCTTCGGCTGGGTTCGATCGCGTAATCGGCTTCGACATGGGCGGCACCTCCACCGATGTTGCCCACTTCGATGGCGAATATGAGCGCGCCTTTGAAACTGAAGTCGCCGGCGTTCGTGTTCGCGCGCCGATGATGCTGATCCACACGGTGGCAGCCGGCGGCGGCTCGATCCTGAGCTATGATGGTGGCCGCTTCCGCGTCGGTCCCGAATCCGCGGGCGCTTATCCCGGCCCGGCCTGCTACCGCAACGGCGGCCCGCTTGCGGTCACCGACGCAAACCTCATGCTTGGCAAGCTGATGCCGGACTTTTTTCCGGTCATCTTCGGCCCGCAGCAGAACGAGCCGCTCGATCGTGCTGCCGTGGAAGCGCGCTTTGCCGATCTCGCCGGCCGGATCGGCGACGGCCGCTCGGCCGAGGAAGTCGCGGATGGCTTCGTCACCATCGCGGTTGCTTCCATGGTGCAGGCGATCAAGAAAATTTCCGTTCAGCGCGGCTATGACGTCACGCGCTACGCCCTGAGCTGCTTTGGGGGCGCCGGCGGCCAGCATGCTTGCCTGGTGGCCGATGCGCTGGGGATGACCAAGATCCTGATCCACCCGCTTTCGGGCCTGCTCTCGGCCTATGGCATGGGCTTGGCCGACATACGCGCCACGCGCCAGAAGGCGCTCGACGTGCCGCTGGATAATGCGGCTCCAGAAGCGCTCGGAAGCCTCGGCGAAACGCTGGCCGTCGAGTGCCGCGACGAGCTGGCAGCGCAGGGTATCGAGGCCGGCGAAGTTACGACCCATCTTCGTGCCCATATCCGCTATGCCGGTACGGACACGGTGCTCAGCATCGACTCGCCCTATGGCGAGGACGACACCGCCGAGCGTCTGCGTTCCGCTTTCGAGACCGCGCACAAGCGCCGCTTCGGCTTTATCGCCGAAGGCAAGGCGCTGACGATCGACGCCGTGGAGGTGGAAGCCGTTGGCGGAGGTGCTGCCGGCGAAGAAGCGTCGAGCCAGATTGAGGCGGAGGGCGAAGCGGAAGCCGCGCGTCGCACGCGCTTCTTCTCGGGCGGCGCCTTCCACGATGCCGGCGTGGTGATGCGTGAGGTTATGCAGCCTGGCCATTGCGTCACCGGAGCGGCCATCATCATCGAGCCGAACCAGACCGTTGTCGTGGAAAAGGGCTGGCAGGCCGCACTCACGGCTAAGGATCACCTCGTTCTCACACGCATCGAAGCACTGCCGCAGCGCGTTGCGGTGGGCACGCAGGCCGATCCGGTGCTGCTGGAAATCTTCAACAGCCTGTTCATGTCCATCGCCGAACAGATGGGCGTGACGCTGCAGAACACGGCCTATTCCGTCAACATCAAGGAGCGGCTCGATTTCTCCTGCGCGGTGTTCGACGCGTCAGGCGCGCTCGTCGCCAACGCCCCGCATATGCCGGTGCATCTGGGCTCCATGGACGCCTCTGTCGCAGCCGCAATCCGCGAAAACCCCGTAATTCATCCCGGCGACGTGTTCCTGATCAACGCGCCCTATAATGGCGGCACACATTTGCCGGATCTCACCGTCTGCACGCCTGTCTTCGCAGAAGACGGCAAGACCCTGCGCTTCTGGGTCGCCTCGCGCGGCCACCACGCCGATATCGGCGGCCTCGCTCCGGGCTCGATGTCGCCGGAAGCCCGCACGATCGAGGAAGAAGGCGTTTACATCGACAACTTCAAGCTGCTCGACCGCGGCGTGTTCCGCGAGGAAGCGCTGGCTGAGCTGCTGACCTCGGCGAAGTATCCGGTGCGCAACCTCCTGCAGAACGTCAACGACCTGAAGGCTCAGGTCGCCGCGAACGAAAAAGGCGTGGCGGAGTTGACCAAGACCATCGCCCAGTTCGGCGACGACGTGGTCGAGGCCTATATGGGCCACGTGCAGGACAACGCTGCCGAAAGCGTGCGTCGCGTGCTCGACAAGCTGCCGGACGGCCAGTTCACCTATGAAATGGACCAAGGCTGCCAGATCGCAGTGAAGGTCACGATCGACCGCGCCGCGCGTGAAGCGACGGTGGATTTCACCGGCACCTCGGCTCAGCGCGACGACAACTTCAACGCGCCGATGCCGGTCACCCGCGCTGCCGTGCTCTACGTCTTCCGCATGCTCGTGCGCGCCGACATCCCGATGAATGCCGGCTGCTTGCGTCCCGTGAAGATCGTGGTGCCGGATGGCACGATGCTGTCGCCGCGTTATCCGGCCGCTGTTGTGGCAGGCAATGTTGAGGTCAGCCAGGCCGTCACCGACACGCTGTTTGGCGCTGTCGGTGCGATGGCGGCAGCGCAAGGCACGATGAACAACCTGACCTTCGGCAACGAGACCTACCAGTATTACGAGACGATCTGCTCCGGCTCGCCGGCGGGTCCGGGCTTCAAAGGCACGGATGCGGTTCATACGCATATGACCAACTCCCGTTTGACCGATCCGGAGATCCTGGAAACGCGCTTCCCAGTAGTGCTGGAAGACTTCCACATCCGGCAGGGATCAGGCGGGCGTGGCAAATGGAGTGCGGGTAATGGCACGAGCCGCACGATCCGGGTGCGAGAAGCCCTCGATTTCGCAATCCTCTCCGGCCACCGCAGGGTTCACCCCTTCGGTCTGGAAGGTGGCGAGCCCGGCGAACTCGGCCGCAACCAGGTGCGCCGCGCGGATGGACAGGTGCAGGAACTCGGAGGCTGCGATCAGGCAAAGCTCGAAGCCGGCGATGCCTTCATCATCGTGACGCCCACCGGCGGCGGCTACGGCAAGCCCGAGTAGCAACAGCGACAAGGACGGCGGCTCTCCAGCCGCCCTCCCCTCTCACAGCCTCTTCTCGTTTGAACGGGATCAGGATAATCGTGCTCCCAATCTCGAGGGATGGGACACACGCCATGCTGAAAACACTACTCGCATCAACGGCGCTGGTGGTAGCGCTGACCTTGCCTTCCCTCGCAAGCGAGGCTGAGCCGAGCTATGACAGCTACAAATCCTGGTTCGTGGCCTGCGACAACGGTCTCGCCTGCCAGGCCCGCGGCTTCGGCGATGATGGCAGCGCCGAAAGTCCTGACCTCAACGTCGCCCGTGACGCTGGGCCGGACGCAAAAGCCATCGTCACGTTGAGCCTCCCCTTCGCAGCCGACGCTAGGGATTTGAGGGTCGATGGCGCACCCTTGACCCTCGCTGACGAGGCCTGGGAGATCCAGCGCGAGGATGGTTTCACAACCTTGTCGCTGACGGGAGATGAAGCGATCGCCACCCTGATCGCCCAGCTTCGCGATGCATCCACGTTGCAGACCAACAATCCGGAAGCATCGGTTCCGCTGGAAGGTTTCGTTGCAGCACTCCTGCGCATGGATGATCGGCAGGGACGGATTGGCGGTGTGACAGCCCTGATCCGCAAGGGCAAAACGCCCGCCTCCGCTGTGCCGCCTGCTCCTGAACTGCCCGCAGCGCCAAAGTACAAGCCGGGTGCGCCGCTGAAGGCCGGCGAAGACGCTGCCTTGCTTGCCCGCGCCCGCAAGGACCTCGCCGCCATCTTAACCAGCGAAGACTGCAGCGCGGATATGCCCTCAGACATCGACAGCTCGGAAGCGGTAGCGCTGGATGAGACACACGGCCTTGCGTTCATCGCCTGTAATATGGGCGCTTACCAGGGATCATCGCTGGTCGCGATCGTGCCCCGCGCGGAAGGGAACGCGGCCGAGATCTTCCGCCCGAGTTTGCCTATCCGCGAGGACGATTTCGACACCGTGGCGCTGACCGAGCCCGGCTTCGATCCCGACACCGGCACTTTGTCGATGAGCGGACGCGGACGCGGTCTGGGCGATTGCGGCCTGAGCGCGGAATGGGTGTGGGACGGCACACACTTCCAACTCACCGGCGGCAGCTACCAGATGGCCTGCGGCGGCAGCCAGCCGGGCGACTGGCCGACCGTTTATCGCTCGCGGTAAGGGCGCCTGAACTCAAGACTTGGTTTGTTTCCAGAACACCCAATGCGCGACCAGCAGGGTGACGACGGCAATCGCCAGCAGTGCAAGCAGCGAGGTCTGCGTTTCCGCAAGGCCATAGCTCTTCAGGAAAATGCCCTTCGCCATTTCGATGAAATGCGTCAGCGGATTGATCGCGCTGATCCAACGCAGAACGGTGGGCATATTCTCCACCGGCGCAAGGTAGCCCGATAAAACAACGGACGGCACCATGAAGCAGAATACGCCCAAGAATGCCTGCTGCTGGCTGTTCGAAATAGCCGATAACAGCAAGCCGACGCCGGAAAGCGCCAGCGCATATGCGAAAGTCGCCAGCATCAGCAGCCACACGGTTCCCGTAAACGGCACGCCGTAAAGCCACACGGCCGCCAGCGAGATGATGCCGCCCTGCGCCATCGCAACCAGAATCCCGGGCACCGCCTTGCCCAGCATGATGTAAGCCGGCGTCAGCGGCGTCACCAGCAACTGATCGAATGTCCCCTCCTCCCGTTCGCGCGCCAGCGACAGCGATGTGACAAGAAGACAGCCGACAGTGGCGATGATAGCAACCAGGCTCGGCAAAA
>NZ_DAMBUH010000001.1:118402-143158 GCF_032053605.1 Tianweitania sp. | reverse complement strand
GCCCCGACGGCGCGCCATAAAGCGGCCAGCGGGTCCAGGCGGGCAGGGTCTGCAACGGGCGCAGCGGGGCGGCGAGGCGCGACAGGAAGCCTGACAGGGCACCCTTGCCATCCGTCTGCGACCAGCCTTGCGTGCCGGCAGTTCCGCGCGTGATCGCCACTAGGTTCAGCGCCTGACCGGCTGACAGCGGGTAGGCGACGAGATGAGCGGCCGGATCGAGGAAGGTCGAAACTTTGTCGAAGCGGATGATGTCGGCAATGCCAAGCGCGTCGGCCGTGGCGCGATCGATCGTGGTGCGCCAGGCGGTCATGCCGGAAAACACGCTTTCGGCTGGCTGGCCCTCATGGGCGAAGCGACGCAAGCTGGACCACACGCCATCGGCGCCCACCAGAAGCGCCCCCTTGATCGTCGCGGTGCTGTTATCGCGCACAAGCGACAGGGTGACATCCTCGGTTCCGAACTCCGCACCGAGCACCTGAGCGCCTTTTTCGACCGTGATACGCGGTTCAGCCTTCACCGTCGCCAGCAAGGCCTGCTGGATCGCAGCGCGATGCGCCACGAGATAAGGCGCGCCATAGCGGGCAGCACTATCACTGATTGAGATTTCAGCGAGCTGGCGCAGCGTCGTGGCATCGCGCAAAACCACGCCTGTCGGTGCCACTGCATGCGGCAGAAGGTGATCGAGCACGCCGAGCCGGCGCAGAATATGCGTGGCGTTTGGAGACAGCTGAAGCCCAGCACCCACCTCGCCGAACTCGTGCGTGGCCTCGAACAGGCGTACGGAAAATCCTTCAGCGGCCAAGGCAAGTGCCGCCGTCAGGCCGGCAATGCCACCGCCTGCAATCAGGATCGGTCTATCGGGGGAGTCCATGCCTGCACGCGCAGCCCGTCAGGCCGCGTGCGCTTCGTAAAGGCTGCCGGCGGGCAGGCTTTCACCCGCGCCGAGCGTCGCATTGTAGCGGTAAAGCGTCGAGCAATAAGGACAGACCTTTTCGCTGTCGGCACCCATGTCCAGATAGACATGCGGGTGGTCGAAGGGCGGGTTTGCCCCCACGCACATGAATTCCTTGACCCCGACCTCAATAACCGGATGTCCGGCATCGTTCTGGAAATGCGGAATAGCGCCGCCAGCCATGACACGCTCCTCATGCTTGCTGACCGGCATCTGGAACAGAAATCGGGTCTTTGCAAGCCGCCGTGACGAAACTGTCGCAAAACCGCTGCATGACGCTACTATGTGCCGCGCTGCTTGCGGCAGTGAAATGGGAGATTGTGCATGAACGAGGTCAAGCCGGTGCGCGGCGAGTTGAAGGTCGGCGCAGTTGACGTGTCTGAACCGTCGGGCGGCAACCCCGATCGCTTCGTCAATCGCGAGTTCTCCTGGCTGCAGTTCAATCGCCGCGTTCTGGAAGAATCGCAGAACCCGCGCCATCCGCTGCTTGAGCGCATCCGGTTCCTGTCGATCTCGGCTGCCAATCTCGACGAGTTCTTCATGGTTCGCGTCGCCGGCTTAGCAGGGCAGGTGCGACAGGGCATCGCCGAAAAATCCGCCGATGGTCGCACGCCGGAAGAGCAACTGGAAAACATCCTGCTCGAAGTCGGTCGCCTGCAGGAAGATCAGGAAGCCAGCCTTGGCCAGCTCGGGCAATTGCTGAAGGCTGAAGGCATCGAGACCGTTAAGCCCGGTGCGCTCGCCAAGGATGAAAAGGCTTGGCTCGAAGCGCATTTCATGGACGCGATTTTTCCAGTCCTGACGCCGATGTCGATCGATCCTGCGCACCCGTTCCCGTTCATCCCCAACCTCGGCTTCACCATGGCGCTGGCGCTCAAGCACAAGCGCTTGAACGAGACGATGACGGCGCTGGTGCGCATGCCGCCCGCTTTGCGACGGCTGATCCGTCTGCCGGAAAAGGACAAGCAAGTACGTCTCGTTCTGCTGGAAGACGCGGTCGAGTTGTTCATCGGCAAACTGTTCCCCGGCTATCAGATGACGGCGTCGGGCACATTCCGCATCATCCGCGACAGCGACATAGAGGTAGAGGAAGAAGCCGAGGATCTCGTCCGCTTCTTTGAAACCGCCTTGAAGCGTCGCCGTCGCGGCCAGGTGATCCGCATCGAGTTCGACAGCGGCACGCCGGCCGAGCTGCGCGCTTTCGTGGCGCGGGAACTGGCGGTGCCGGAAAGCCGCGTCAGCGTCTTGCGCGGTCCTCTTGCGCTCAACCAGATCTCGGAACTGACGCAAATCCCGCGCGATGACCTGAAATTCGTGCCTTACAATCCGCGCTTCCCCGAGCGTGTGCGCGACCGCAATGGCGACTGCTTCGCGGCAATCCGGGAAAAGGACATCATCGTCCACCACCCTTATGAGAGCTTCGACGTGGTGGTGCAGTATCTGCGCCAGGCCGCCGCCGACCCGGACGTGCTGGCGATCAAGCAGACGCTTTACCGCACGTCGAACGACAGCCCGATCGTGCGCGCGCTGGCGGATGCGGCAGAAGCCGGCAAGTCGGTCACGGCTTTGGTCGAGTTGAAGGCGCGCTTCGACGAAGAAGCCAATATCCGCTGGGCGCGCGACCTTGAACGCGCCGGCGTGCAGGTCGTGTTCGGCTTCGTGGAACTGAAAACGCATGCCAAGATGTCGCTGGTGGTGCGGCGCGAAGAAGGCAAGCTGCGCAACTACGTGCATCTCGGCACCGGCAACTATCACCCGATCACCGCGCGCATCTACACCGATCTGTCCTACTTCACCTGCGACCCGCAGCTCGCCCGCGATGTTTCGCAGGTCTTCAACTTCATCACCGGCTATGCAGAGCCGACGGAAGAAATGCGGCTGGCGATCTCGCCATTCACGCTGCGCTCCAGCATCATCAAGAACATCGCAGCCGAGATCGAGCACGCCAAGGCAGGCCGTCCGGCGCAGATCTGGATGAAGATGAATTCGCTGGTCGATCCTGAAATCATCGACGCGCTCTATGATGCGAGCAGCGCCGGCGTGGATATCGATCTTGTGGTGCGCGGCATCTGCTGTTTGCGCCCGCAGGTGCCTGGATTGTCCGAGAACATCCGTGTGAAGTCGATCATTGGCCGCTTTCTGGAACACAGCCGCATCTTCTGCTTCGGCAATGGCGGTGGTCTGCCTTCGGATGGTGCGTTGATTTATATCGGCTCGGCCGATCTCATGCCGCGCAATCTCGATCGGCGCGTCGAGACCCTGGTGCCCATCACCAATCCGACTGTGCATGAACAGGTTCTCGGGCAGATCATGCTGGGCAACATCATGGACAACCAGCAAAGCTTTGAAGTACTGGCCGACGGCACGTCCCGCCGCATGGAATGGGACGGCAGCGAGGAAGCGTTCAACGCGCAGGAATATTTCATGACGAACCCGAGCCTGTCAGGCCGTGGCGACGCGCTGAAACAATCCGCACCCAAACGCATTACCCGCCAGAAGCGTAAGAAAGGGAGCGTTGAAGGCAACGCATGATCGCCATCTCTCAAGGGCGTCTGCAAGACCGTCGTCCGATCTCCATCATCGACATCGGATCGAACTCGATCCGATTGGTTATCTATGAGGGCATCGCGCGGTCGCCGACTGTGCTGTTCAACGAAAAGATGCTGGCGGGTCTCGGCCGCGGCATCGTTTCGACGGGCAGGCTCGATCCGGAAGCCGTTCAACGCTCGGTCGAAGAGTTCCGCCGTTTTAGGGCTCTCGCCGAACAGGCAGGCTCCGAAAGCTTGCATGTCATCGCGACCGCTGCTGCGCGTGAAGCGGAAAACGGCCCGGACTTCATCCGTCGCGCCGAGGACATTCTCGGCGTCGACATCAAGGTGCTGAGCGGGCGAGAAGAAGCCTACTACTCCGCGCTCGGCGTCATCTCCGGCTTCCATGATCCAGACGGCATCGCCGGCGATCTCGGCGGCGGCAGTCTGGAGCTGGTGGATGTCGAAGGCGACGTGATCGGCGACGGCATTACGCTGCCGCTGGGCGGCTTGCGTTTGCAGGACGTCACCAAAGGCTCGCCGCAAGCCGCCGTCGAGGTCATCCGCAAGCAGTTGGCGCGCGCCGATCTGCTCGAAGACGGCGAAAATCGCACCTTCTACGCGGTGGGCGGCACCTGGCGAAACCTTGCGCGCCTGCACATGATTTCGACGGGCTATCCGCTCAATGTCATGCATCATTACGAGATGGATCTGGAAAGCACCGCGCCTTTCCTGCGGCAGGTCGCACGCGGCGAACTGGACAAGATGAAGGGGATCAACCTGATCTCCAAGAATCGTCGCAGCCTGTTGCCTTACGGCGCTGCCGCTCTGCAGGAAATCGCCGCAGTCATGAAGCCGTCGCGCATCGTCGTGTCAGCGCTGGGTGTTCGCGAAGGCTACCTGTATTCGCTGCTGACCGAAGAAGAGCGCAAGACTGATCCGCTGGTCTCAGCGGCCGAAGAATTGGCGGTTTTGCGCGCGCGCTCCGTGACCCATGCTCATGAGCTTGCCGCCTGGACTGGCGAAACGTTGCAGGCACTTGGCGTCAAGGAGACCGCAGACGAAGCGCGGCTGCGGCACACCGCCTGTCTCGTGGCCGATATCGGCTGGCGAGCCCATCCCGAATATCGCGGCGTGCAGTCGCTCAACATCATCGCGCATGCGTCGTTTATCGGGGTCGATCATCCCGGCCGCGCTTTTATCGCGCTGGCCAACCTGTTTCGCCACGAAGGCGTGTTCCAGGATGGTTTCGCGCCCGAACTCGCCACGCTTGCGGGCACGCATTATCTCGAGCGCGCGCGACTGCTCGGCGCCATGATGCGCGTGGTTTACCTGCTGTCGGCTTCAATGCCGGGCGTGCTGCCACAGCTGAAGTGGGTGAAGCAGCCGAACGGCAACCTGGCGCTCGTTTTGCCGAAAGCACTCGCCCATCTTGCCGGCGAGCGGCCTGAGGGCCGGGTGGCGCAGCTTGCCAAGGTTAGTGGCAAGGCGCTGGAGATGCTGGTTGCCGATCAATAACGCACTGGAACAAGGCTGAAGACGATCTTCAGCCTTGTGCCTCGACCACGGCAATCCGGCGCTTCTCGAACTTGAGCGCGACCTGTCCCTTGATGAGCTTCAGTGCCTGTTCGCCGAACACTTCGCGACGCCAGCCCTGAAGGGCCGGCACGTTGGCGTCCTCGCCCTTTGAAGCGATCTGCTCTATGTCGTCGCTGGAAGCCAACATCTTCGGCGCGACCGACTGCTGTTCGGCCACGATGCGCAAGAGAACCTTCAACAGCTCAGCACCGGCACTCGTGCCTTCAGCCGGCTGCGCGTAGCGCGGCAACTTCGGCATCTCGTCCTTGGGGATGGCGAGGGCGGTGTTGATGACGGCAAGTAACTCGGTGGCTGTGGACGACCGCTCCCAGCCCTTCGGCGTCGTGCGCAGCCGTCCAAGCGCATGCGCATCCTTCGGCTGCTGCTGCGCAATCTCGTAGATGGCGTCGTCCTTCAGAACGCGTCCGCGCGGCACGTTGCGGCTGCGGGCTTCGCGCTCGCGCCACGCTGCGACATGCTGCACGACGGCGAGTTCGACCGGCTTGCGCAGCCGCATCTTCAGCCGCTTCCAGGCATCTTCCGGCTTCAGATCATAGGTCTCGGTAGCCGTCAGGATACCAGTTTCCTCGGCCAGCCAATGCGCACGGTCTTCCTGCTCCAGCTGAGACTTGAGGTGCAGATAGACCGGGATGAGGTAGGTCACGTCGGCCAGCGCATATTCGAGCTGCTTGTCGGATAGGGGGCGATGGCGCCAGTCGGTAAAGCGCGAGGACTTGTCGAGATGCGCGCCGGTAATCTTCTGCACCAGCTGATCATAAGAGACGCTCTCGCCGAAGCCGCAAACCATGGCGGCGATCTGGCTGTCGAAAACAGGCGAGGGCACCAGGCCGCCGAGGTGGAAGATGATCTCGATGTCCTGACGCGCAGCATGAAAGACCTTCATGACGGCAGGGTTTGCCATCAGCCGGAAGAAGGGCGCGAGGTCCAGACTTTCAGCAAGAGGGTCGATCAGGGCGTTGCGTTCAGGTGTCGCCATCTGGATGAGGCAGAGCTCAGGCCAGAATGTGGTTTCGCGGATGAACTCCGTATCAACCGTCACGAAGTCAGCCTGCTCGAAGTCTGCAATGGCGTCTTCGAGTTCTGCCTGGGTCTGGATAAGGTTCATAAAACTGCTTTCGATTCCGTTTGCGCAGTTTTCAGCGCAAGCGCGGCACGTCAAGGCCGCAAGACGCCATTTACGTCATTCGCCCGCAAGCGGCGCCGACGAATTACGGCTGCGGCGCGTCAGTCGCGAAAACAAGGGCGAGGTGCGCAACAAGGCTGTAAAGCGGCTGCGCCTGGATGCCGGCACGGGCTCGCGAACGAACATGCGGTAGATCGTCACCACGATCAGAACGGCATAAACCACGCCGGTGAAAACGAACAGGGCCGGCGGGCCGAACACCTGCATGACATAGGCGGCGATCACGGGTCCGGCGATCGCGCCGATCGAGTAGAACAGCATCAGCGCCGCTGTCACCAGCACATACTCACCCTTTTCAGCGTAGTCGTTGGCATGCGCGGCGCACAGCGAAAACAGCGTCATCGCAAAGGCGCCGAAGATGAAGACAAGCGCAAAGTTCGCCAACACGTTGCTGCCTGCCAGGAAGGCCAGCGCGAAGGCGGCGATCATCGACACCGCCGTGACGATCAACAGCACCTTTCGCCGGTCCCAGCGATCGGACAGCGAACCCAGCGGATATTGCAGAAGCACGCTGCCGATGATGCCGGCGCTGACGAAGATCACGATATTGGCTTCCGACATGCCGAGCTGCTGCGCGTAAACCGGCGCAAGCGTGCGGAACGACCCGTTGGTCACGCCGACCGCAACGCAGCCGATGGCGGCCAGCGGCGAGATGGCCCAGGCGCGCTTCAGGTCGAGCTTGACCTCGTCCGGCGCGACCGGGTTCGAGCGATCACCAAGCGAGACGGGAACAAGGGAGAGGGTGATCATCATCGTCATGATGCAGAAGATCGCGTAACCCTCCGTTCCGACGATCGGGATCAGGAACTGGCACCCGGTGACCGAACTGACATCGACGATGCGGTAAAGCGCCAGCACACGAGCCCGGTCCTTGTTGGATGCACCCTGGTTGAGCCAGCTTTCCATAACGGTGAACAGGCCGGAAAAGCAGAAGCCGGTGACGAAGCGCACGCCGGCCCATACAAGCGGGTCGATCCACAGGATCAGCATCAGCGTTGCGGCAGAGGCAATCGCTGCCAGTGTTGCAAAGGCGCGGACATGGCCGACGGCCTGCATGATGCGGGTGATCCACAGGCAGCCGATGAAAAAGCCTGCGAAATAGGAGGTTCCCATCCAGCCGATCATGGACGGCTGGAAGCCCTCGGCGGCACCACGAACCGCGATCAAGGTTGCCTGCAAACCGTTGCCGCCGAGCAAAATGCCGGCAGCAATCAGGAGGGGTATGAGGGGGCGCAGCGTCGACATGAACTTCCAAGGCGGGGCTTAAGCCAGACAATATGGAGCGCAAAACAGCGATATGACGATCCAAAACGCATGGATTAGCTGGACCAGTAGCATCCATTTGCGGATGGGGGAGAACAGGATTGCGCCCCGTGAGAGCGCGTTCTTGACAAACCGGACCCTGCATGCGCTTTTCGCGCCGATTTTGGTCCCCGCAACTTGTGGGTGACTTCCAGCGCATCCGTACCACCCGGGAACTGTCATGCACCGCTATCGCAGCCACACCTGCGCTCAACTCCGTAAGGCCGATGTCGGCCAGTCCGTCCGTTTGTCCGGCTGGGTTCATCGCGTCCGCGATCATGGCGGTCTGCTCTTCATCGACCTGCGCGATCATTATGGCCTGACCCAGATCGTCGCCGATCCGGATTCGCCCTGCTTCAAGATCGCGGAAACGGTTCGCGGCGAATGGGTGATCCGCGTTGATGGCGAGGTGAAAGAGCGCCTGGCCGATACCGCCAACGCCAACCTGCCGACCGGCGAGATCGAGATCTTCGCCAAGGAAATGGAAGTGCTGTCGGCCGCCAAGGAGCTGCCGCTTCCCGTTTTCGGTGAGCTGGACTATCCGGAAGACATCCGCCTGAAATACCGCTTCCTCGATCTGCGCCGCGACACGCTGCACAAGAACATCGTGCAGCGCACAAAGATCATCGCCGAGATGCGCAAGCGCATGAATGAGTCGGCCTTCACCGAATTCTCGACGCCGATCCTGACGGCATCGAGCCCGGAAGGCGCGCGCGACTTCCTTGTGCCGTCGCGCATCCATCCCGGCACCTTCTACGCGCTGCCGCAGGCGCCGCAGCAGTATAAGCAGCTGATCATGGTGTCGGGCTTCGACCGTTACTTCCAGATCGCGCCCTGCTTCCGCGACGAGGACCCGCGCGCCGACCGTTTGCCGGGCGAGTTCTACCAGCTCGACCTGGAAATGAGCTTTGTGGAACAGGAAGACATCCTGCAGACCATGGAGCCGGTGCTGCGCGGGGTGTTCGAGACGTTTGCCGAGGGCAAGCCGGTCACGCAGTCCTTCCCGCGCATCAAGTATGATGACGCGATCCGCAAATACGGCTCCGACAAGCCTGATCTGCGCAACCCCATCGAGATGCAGGCCGTGTCCGAGCATTTTGCGGGCTCGGGCTTCAAGGTCTTTGCAGGCATCCTCGCCAACGATCCCAAGGCGGAAGTTTGGGCTATTCCCGCCAAGACCGGCGGCAGCCGCGCGTTCTGCGACCGCATGAACTCCTGGGCGCAGGGCGAAGGGCAGCCGGGTCTTGGCTACATCTTCTGGCGCAAGGAAGGCGACAAGATCGAAGGCGCAGGGCCGATCGCCAAGAACATAGGCGAAGAGCGTACCGAAGCCATCCGCCGGCAGCTTGGCCTGGAAGATGGCGACGCCGTCTTCTTCGTGGCTGGCAACCCCGCGAAGTTCTACAAGTTCGCAGGCGATGCCCGCACGCGGGCCGGCGAGGAGCTGAACCTTGTCGATCGCGACCAGTTCGCACTGTGCTGGATCATCGACTTCCCGTTCTTCGAATGGAACGAAGACGAGAAGAAGATCGACTTCGCGCATAACCCGTTTTCCATGCCGCAGGGCGGCATCGAGGCGCTGAACGGGCAGGATCCGCTGTCGATCAAGGCGTTCCAGTACGACATGGTCTGCAACGGCTTCGAGATCGCGTCCGGCGGTATCCGCAACCACCTGCCGGAAACGATGGTGAAGGCGTTCGAGATGGTCGGCCTGTCGCGCGACACGGTGGAAGAGCGCTTCGGCGGTTTGTATCGCGCGTTCCAGTACGGCGCCCCGCCGCATGGCGGCATGGCGGCTGGTATTGACCGCGTGGTGATGCTTCTTTGCGGCGCCAAGAACCTGCGTGAGATCACCATGTTCCCGATGAACCAGCAGGCCTATGATCTGCTGATGGGCGCACCGTCGGAAGCCACGCCGCAGCAGCTGCGCGAGCTTGAGCTGCGCACCGCGCCGAAGAAGAAGGACTGAGGCGGGCGGCTTTTCAGCCGCTTCATCTCTTCTTGAGATAAATAAAAAAGCCCGGCGCGAGCCGGGCTTTTTTGTTGAGCGGTAAAACCGTGTCAGTCGTTGGCGGTAACGCTGACGCCGAGCTGGTTGATGATTGCCTTCGGAGCATCCGGGCCGCGCGCCATCATGCCGGTTGCGGCAAGCTGGGCGAAGGGCAGGGGCTGAGCAGGCTTCGCGGTGATTTGCAGGCTCTTCGGATCATCTAGGAAGCTGTTGACGGCAGCGGTTACCGACTGCGCAAATTCCGGCATGTTGAGCTGTGCCAGACCGAACGGCACGATAGCCTTGGCCTGGTTGACGAGGGCTTCCGGCGTCGTGTTCTGCTTCTTGGCGATGGCGCCGATGACCTTTTCGGTCAGCGAATCGTCTTCGAAGCGGATGGTCGCCTGGTTGAAGATGACCTGCTGCATCAGGCCGAGCATGGCCATGCCCTGAGCGGACTGATCGGCTTCTGGCGCTGCTGCCATCTTCTCGGTGGTTTCGCGCATGGTCTTGATCAGCGCCGGCGTGTAGCCGCCGAGATCGAAGGTGACGCTGAGCGTGCCGGCATCGTCGACGATGAAGTCGTTCTTCTTGATCAGGAGCTTGCCGTCCTTGGTGTTCCAGGAGGCTTCCATCTGGATCTTGCCGGTAACGGTCTCGTAGCCGAGATCCGAGAGGGTCGGCTTCACATCCGGCGTTGCCAGTTCAAACAGGTCGCTGCTGAAACGGTTGGCCGCGATCGTAATGTCATAAGCGCCGCTGCCGGCCGTGGTCTCGGTCGCCGAGCTGCTGAGGTCTTCGATCGTCAGCACGCGCTTGCCGCCGAGTTCAACGGTGGCGCTGTCGGCCTTGGCGTTCTCATAAGGCGTCATGCCGGCAGCGGCAGCGGCATCGAACGGCAGTTGGGCGCCCTTCACTTCGATACCCTTGGCCGTGACCGTCGCGCCTTCCTGCATGACGGAATAATCCGACAGCGCGATCGAGCCGACGAGGTAGTGATCGCTTTCTTCCGAGATGTCGGAGAAGGTTACGTCGCCGAGCTGAACCGGCTGCGTCGCGCCTGGAACCGTGCCCCTCACGCCCTTCGCAACCACTTCCGACTCATCGCCGGTCAGGTCGCTCCATTCCAGGATGGTGCCCTGCTCGGCCGACAGCGCCTTCAGGCGCGTACCGAATTGCTCAAGCTCGAAGGCCTGCGCACCCGTGATGGGCAGGATAAGCGCAAGTGCGGTGAAAGACAGGGTTGAAGCCAGCGGCAAACGAATGGTCATGCTGATGATCCCGTTAAAAACAATGGTTCGGTCACTCTTGATCGTTTCAATCCGAGATCATCCCGGCAAGAGCAAGGCGAATCGTGTTCGAAGACGATGATGGGCAAGAATTTCGGTGCTCTGCCCATAACACCGGCACTTTGCTGAAACTGCGTACGAAAAGCAAACGCGCTTCTATCCACAGAACTCACAGGCTGAACGGCTGGTTTACGCCGCTGTTCTGATCTTGTTCTTGCCGCGAATCGCTGCGACCGTTACGCCGAAACCATGGGAAAAAGCCTTGTTCCGCCGCCGGATAATGGCGGCAACGCCATTGAACCGGTCGACCTGAAGCGGGCGCTCGAGGAGCGCTACCTCGCTTACGCGCTTTCGACCATCATGCATCGTGCTCTGCCGGATGTTCGCGACGGGCTGAAGCCGGTGCATCGCCGCATCATGCACGCCATGCGGCTGTTGCGCCTCAACCCCGATCAGGGCTTTGCCAAATGCGCTCGCATCGTGGGCGAGGTGATGGGCAAGTTCCACCCCCATGGCGACCAGTCGATCTATGATGCGCTGGTGCGTTTGGCGCAGGACTTTTCCGTTCGCTATCCGCTGGTCGATGGGCAAGGCAACTTCGGCAATATCGACGGCGATAGTGCTGCGGCCATGCGCTACACCGAAGCGCGCATGACCGATGTTGCGACAGCACTTCTGGAAGGCATTACCGAGGATGCCGTCGATTATCGCCCGACCTATAATGAGGAAGACGAGGAACCCGTCGTTCTGCCCGGCGCCTTCCCGAACTTGCTGGCCAACGGTTCCTCGGGCATTGCCGTGGGCATGGCGACCTCGATCCCGCCACATAATGCGGCCGAGCTTTGCGATGCAGCCCTTCATCTGATCGACAATCCCGACGCGCCGCTGGAATCGCTGCTGCAATGGGTGCAGGGGCCCGACTTCCCGACCGGCGGCATCGTGGTCGATTCGCGCGCCGTGATTCAGGAAGCCTATGAAACCGGACGCGGTGGTTTCCGGCTGCGAGCGCGCTGGGAAAAGGAGGACTTGGGACGCGGCACCTGGACGGTGGTCGTCACCGAAATCCCCTATGGCGTGCAGAAGGGCAAGCTGATCGAGAAGATCGCAGATTTGCTGATCGCGCGTCGTTTGCCGCTGCTGGAAGACATTCGTGACGAGAGCGCGGAAGATATCCGTGTCGTGCTGGTGCCCAAGAGCCGGTCGGTTGACCCCGGCCTTCTGATGGAATCGCTGTTCAAGCTGACCGAGCTCGAAACGCGCTTTCCGCTCAACATGAACGTGCTGTCGCGCGGCAAGGTACCGAACGTCCTGTCGCTGAAGGGCGTGTTGCAGGAGTGGCTGGAGCACAGCAAGGATGTCCTGATCCGCCGGTCCAAGCACCGTCTCGCGGAAATCGAGCGCCGGTTGGAAATCCTTGGCGGTTACCTCATCGCCTTTCTCAACATCGACGAGGTGATCCGCATCATCCGCGAGGAGGATGAGCCCAAGCAGGTGATGATCGCGCGCTGGGACCTGACCGACATCCAGGCCGAAGCCATCCTGAACCTGCGCTTGCGCCAGCTGCGCAAGCTGGAAGAGTTCGAAATCCGCAAGGAATTCGACGCGCTATCGGCCGAAAAGGCCTCGATCGAAGCGCTGCTCGACTCGCCCGAAAAGCAGTGGCAGACGTTCAAGTGGGAAGTCTCGGTGGTTCGCCGCAACTTCGGTCCGGACACCGAGATCGGCAAGCGCCGTACGACGTTCGCGGATGCGCCCGACGTTGACCTCGGCGACATCCACCAGGCGATGATTGAGAAGGAACCGGTCACCGTCGTTATTTCCGAAAAGGGCTGGCTGCGGGCGCTGAAGGGGCATCTAGCGGACTTCTCAGCGCTGACTTTCAAGGAAGGCGACCAGCTCAAGCTCGCTTTCCATGCGCAGACCACCGACAAGATCCTGGTCTTCACCACCGGCGGCAAGTTCTACACGATTGGCGCCGACCGGCTGCCGGGCGGTCGCGGCCATGGCGAGCCGATCCGCATCATCGTGGACATGGAAAACGATCAGGCGATCGTCACCGCTTTTGCGCATCAGCCGGGGCGGCGCCTGCTGCTCGCTTCGCATGGAGGCTACGGCTTCCTGGTGCCGGAAGACGAAGTGGTCGCCAACACCCGCAAAGGCAAGCAGGTGATGAACGTCAAGATGCCGGACGAGGCCAAGCGCTGCGTTCCGGCCAATGGCGATCAGGTCGCGATCGTCGGCGAAAACCGCAAGATGCTGGTGTTCCCGCTGGGTGAAGTACCGGAGATGGCGCGCGGCAAGGGTGTTCGGCTGCAGCGCTTCAAGGATGGCGGGATGTCCGACATCAAGGTGTTCACGCTGGAACAGGGCCTGAGCTGGCACGATTCGGCCGACCGCACCTTTACCCGCCGCGCGGCCGAGCTTGTTGAATGGACGGCCGAGCGTGCGACCGCGGGGCGTGTCGTGCCCAAGGGCTTCCCGCGCAACAACCAGTTCACCTAGAGCATTTCCGGCGAAAGAAGAATCGCCGAAAGTGCTCTAGCTCATTGTTTAGACGCAATTTCCGGACGCAAACCGCTCCGCACTTTTGCTGGAATTGCTTTAGGCTGGCGACGTCAGCCATTCGGCGGCGTAGTCGGTGCGGGAAACGCCGGTAAAGCGGCGCAGCCGCTCAATCTCGGCTTCGAGGCCTGTGACCAACGCAGCGGAGACACGCACGCGCTTTTCCGGCCAGAAGCGGCGGACGCTCATGACGTCGTTCGGGCGATCCGCCTTCATGTCGATGCGGCCGACGATGGTGTCGCCGCGTAGAACGGGAAAGACGTAGTAGCCGTATTTGCGCTGCGCTTCCGGCACGAAGACCTCGATGCGGTAATGGAAATCGAAGATGCGCTCGGCGCGGCCGCGATCGCGCAGCAGCGGATCGAAGGGGCTGAGCACGCGCACCCGTGTCGGTGGCTCGGGCACTGCGTCGAGTTCCACCAGCGTGGCGGGGAAGGCGAAGGCGGTACGCGGCTTGGAACCGTCAGCGCTTTCGATGCGAACCTCCTCCAGCCGGCTGCGGTTTGCCGCAACCCATTCCTCCACCTCAGCCGGCTTCAGCAACTGGAAGAAGGCGGCGATCTGTCCACGCGTGCCGAAGCCGAGCCGTGCCAAGGCCGCCGTGCACGCCCAATCGACAAAGGTGTCATGGTCGACGGTTTGCTCGCGATGGGCGACCGGGATGACGCGTTCCGTGAGGTCATAGACCTTCTGGAAGCACTCACGCCGGCTGATCTGCAATTCGCCGGTGCGCCAGAGATATTCGAGCGCGGCCTTTGAGGGATGCCAGTCCCACCAGCCGGTGGAGGGCTTGTCGCGCGCTTCGAAGTCGCGCGCCATGACAGGGCCCTCCCGGCGGATGCGTTCGAGGATGGCATCAGCGGAGTGAGCGAAGTCGCTGCCGAAATGCATCGGCCTCAGTGCCAGACGCTCCTTCTCCCGGATGAAGCGGTGTTTCCAATAAGGGAAAAAGGAAACCGGGATGACCGACGCATCATGCGTCCAGTGCTCGAACAGGGTGCGTTCGCGCTCGATCAGGCGGTGCAACTGCGCCTGCTTGTAGGTCTTGTTTCGGGCAAACAGGATCTGATGATGCGCGCGCTCAACGATCGCGATGCTGTCGACCTGCACATAGCCGAGCCGCTCGATCACGGCCTGAAGTTCGGGCAGCGTCTGCGCACGATGCGGCGGATCGGAAAGGGCCTGGTGGTGGATCAGGAGGCGGCGTGCAAGGCGGTTCGGGATCAGCTGCTGCATGAATAGGAGGTAGCCTTTTGCCCGCCAGCCTCAAGTCAGATGTCTCAAGTCGGATGGCGTAAGGCGAGTGATGCGCGGCGTCGTCGTCCTTGCGCGATCTGCCATGCCGAATGCGCGATCAGCGTCACGATCAGGATCGCGCCGCCGATCAGGCTCGCATTTGTCGGGACTTCGGTGAAGATCATCCAGACCCAGATCGGAGCCAGCACAGTTTCAAGCAGGTAGAACATCGCGACTTCCGGCCCCGACAGATACTTCGGCGCATTGGCAAGGCAGAAGAAGGCGATGGGGATGACGACGAAGCCGTCGAGCATGATCCATTGCGGCGCTTCAGCCTCGAAGCCGACACGCGCGACCATGACGAGCGCGATGCACAAAGCCGGGATCACGGCCATCAATGAGGCAAACCCCATGTCGCGTCCGCTCCAGCGGCTGATCGTGATGGCGGTTGCGATCAGGAAGGCAGAGCACATGGCGAGCGCGTTGCCGACGAGATTGCCGGTGCCGATGCCGGCGTGAACGATGATCAGCACCCCGACGATCATCAGGAAAATTGCGGCAAGCGTTGCCGGTTTTGGCCGCTCTTTCAGGAAAATCCAGGACAAAACGGCGGCAAAAGCGGTGTTGAACGCCAGGATAAAGACGAGATCGGCCGTCGTTGTGTGAAACACGGCGAGCAGGAACGTCATCGAAGAGAGCGAGTAAAGCCCCGCAACGATCAGCCCAATGCGGCCGGGGATCAGCGGTGGGAGCTTCATGCCGAGGCCACGCAGGATCGACCAGATCACCAGCGTGGAAACCAGCGTTGTGCTGGTGCGGATCAGAAGTGCGCTCCAGCTGTTGGCGTGGCCGAGCTTGACCAGCGGGATGTCGATCGTGAGAACGAGCCCGCCAAGGGTCGCCAGAAGCAGGCCGCGCGCATGCGGCGAAAGCGAATGGAACAAGCGAATCTTCCCCCGGGGTCTCGCCCGAGTTAGGTCGACTTCACTTGTCCTGTCCAACCTCATCTGTGCGGAAGCGCTCCCAACCCTTTGGTCCAAGATGCTCCTGCGGCTGGAAGCGGACCTTGTAGGCCATCTTGCGCGAGCCATTCACCCAGTAGCCCAGATAGACATGCGGCAGGCCCATGGAGCGGGCGCGGGCGATGTGGTCGAGGATCATGAAAGTGCCGAGCGAGCGGTCTTCGAGCTCGGGGTCGAAGAAGGAATAGACCATCGACAGCCCGTCGCCCATGCGGTCGCTGAGCGCGACGGCAACGAGATCGCCCACGCCCTTGCCGGTGATGAACGTATCAGGGCCACGGCGACGATATTCGATGACCTTGGTTTCGACATGGCTGTCTTCAACCATCATTGCATAATCGAGCACGCTCATTTCCAGCATGCCGCCGCGTTTGTGGCGGGCCTCGAGATAGCGGCGGAAGAGGGAATATTGCTCGGTGCTGGGTTCCGCATCATGCATGTCGCCGACGAGATCGTTGTTGCGCGCGGCCACTCGCTTCATATTGCGGGTGGGCTCGAACTCGTTGACGAGGATGCGGGTGGACACGCAGGCCCGGCAGGTCTCGCAGGCCGGGCGATAGGCGATGTTCTGGGAGCGGCGGAAGCCGCCCTGGGTCAGCAGATCGTTAAGGTCCTTGGCGCGGTCGCCGATCAGATGCGTAAACACCTTCCGCTCGAACTGCCCTTCAAGATAAGGGCAGGCGGTGGGTGCCGTCAGAAAGAACTGCGGCGAAGGAGGCTGGTGATGCGTCATCGATGCCGAAGCGGCTCACTCGTTTCGAGCGTAGGTTGAACCGCTCGCGCAAAAGGTCAACTCACAAAGATTGATCCGCGAGGTGACGCAGCCGCCGATCAGCGATCCGTGCGGATGACGGCAGTGCCGAGCAGCAGGTCATGCAGCGTGCGCTTGCGGTCGATGAACAGGGACGCGAGCAGGATCAGCGGCGTCAGGATCACGTTACCGGCCCAGAACAGGACCGAGTGAACCACCGCCAGAACGCCGTCCACGCGCCCGCCATCAAGGCGCTCGAGCCGGATCGACATCGCGCGCATGCCAAGCGTCGCTTGCCGCGGCGAGCCCATGGTCGAAAAGACATAAACCAGCGCGATGAGCGGGGTGAGCATGCCGAACAGCATCCAGCCCAGACCAAGCGTGATGATGCCGAGGAAGCCGACGATGACGCTGACCGGGATCAGCAAAAGAAGCACGATGGCATAGTCGATGCAGAAAGCGAGGATGCGACGCCGGCGGACACCATCATACAGCCTGACATCATCGAGGCTGCGGTAGAGCGCGCCAGTCTGATCCATCGTGGCAGTGTGTTGAGTCGACATCGCGGTCCTTCCATTGGTTACCCCATGGAGATGGCGATTTGCCTAAGCAACTTCAAGCGATGGAACGGCGCCTCTTAGACGCGCCTTGGCAGCAGGCTTGTGATGCCGATGGCGATCCAGCCGAGGATCATCAGCGTGCCGCCGGTGGGTGCCGCCATAGGGAACAGGCCCTCGGCTCCGTAATGTCTGATGATCAGGTCGGTCGCAAACAGCGCGACGCCGACAAACAGCAGCCAGGCGGCGAGCCGCAGCGGCTTAGACGCTCCGAGCAGGCCGACAGCCAGAAGGGCCGGTGCATGCATCAACAGAAAGGACGCGCCGGTGGCGATCGGTCCGCCGCCGCTATGCGTCGCGACCGCTGAGAAGGCCACACCAGCAGCACCGCAAAGAGCGGAGGCGACGCAAAGACCGCGATCCGGCACGGCTGCGATCATGATGCGAGGAGTTCCGCCACATCGGGCGCGAAATAGGTCAGGATGCCGTCGCAACCTGCGCGCTTAAAGGCCAACAGGCTTTCCAGCATGGCGCGTTCGCAATCGATCCAGCCACTGGCGGCAGCCGCCTTGATCATCGTGAACTCGCCCGACACCTGATAGGCGAAGGTCGGCACTGCAAAAGTTTCCTTCAGCCGGTGCACGATGTCGAGATAGGGCATGCCGGGCTTCACCATCAGCATATCGGCGCCCTCGGCGAGATCCTGCTCGGCTTCGCGCATGGCTTCGTCTGAGTTGGCGGGGTCGAGATAGTAGGTCTTCTTGTCGCCCTTCAGGAGACCGCTGGTGCCGATCGCCTCGCGGTAAGGACCGTAAAAGGCCGACGAAAACTTGGTCGCATAGGACATGATCGCGACATCTTGAAAGCCTTCGGCGTCCAGTGCGTCGCGGATAGCGCCGATGCGGCCGTCCATCATGTCGGACGGCGCGATGATGTCGGAGCCGGCATGCGCCTGGGAAAGCGCGGCCGCCACAACCTGGTCGACGGTCTCGTCATTGACGATGATGCCGTCGCGCAAAATGCCGTCATGGCCGTGATCGGTGAACGGGTCGAGTGCGGCGTCCGTGATGATGCCGATGTTGGGTGCAGCATCCTTGATCGCGCGAGTGCCGCGATTGATCAGGTTGTCGGCATGACAGGCATGCGAGCCGGTCTGATCCTTCAGCGCGTGCTCAATGTAAGGGAAGGTGGCGATTGCGGGAATGCCGAGCGATGCGGCGCGCTTGGCTTCCTGCGCGGCCATATCCACCGACAAGCGGAACACGCCGGGCATGGCGGGCAGGGGCTCGCGCTTGTTCTCGCCATCAACAAGGAAGATCGGCCAGATCAGGTCGTCGACAGTCAGCCTGTTTTCCTGAACCAGCCGGCGCGACCAATCTGCCTTGCGTGTGCGGCGCAGGCGGCGGCTTCCGGTAATTTCGTCGACGCTTCGGCCGATCCGTGTCGGCGCGCGGTATATCCTGTCCATGGCAGATGCCCTTTCTCAGAGCGGGCTCATAGCACAAGGGCTGTGCGCGCACCACGCAGCAAGCCTGCGGCATTGACGCCACGCGGGGCGAACCGTAAGCCCGAAGCTTGTCTGTGCGAGCTGGCTTTGGGCGCGATGACTTGGGAGAGGTGGTCATGAAAGTGGATTTCGGCGGCGGCGAAGAGATCGCCTTCGAGCGCGTCGGCAGGGCCGGCGTCGTCACCCTCACGCGACCGAAGGCGTTGAATGCGCTGACCCATGGCATGGTAAAGGCGCTAGCGGCAGCTCTGACAACCTGGGCTACAGAAAGCGACGTCGCCGTCGTGGTGGTCAAAGCGGAAGGCCGGGCCTTCTCGGCCGGCGGCGACATTCTTGATGTGTATCGCCGTGGCAAGGCGGGCGAGCATCCGGTCGCCTTCTTTGCGGACGAGTACCGGCTGAACACGCAGATCGAATCCTACCCCAAGCCTTATATCTCGCTGACCGACGGCATCGTCATGGGCGGCGGTGTCGGTATCTCTTTTCACGGTTCGCATCGGGTGATCAGCGAGAATGCGCTGTTTGCCATGCCGGAAGTCGGCATCGGCTTCTTTCCCGATGTCGGCGGCAGTCATCTTCTACCGAAGCTGCCGGGCTCCTTCGGCCGCTATCTTGCGCTGACCGGCGATCGTATCCGCGCCGGCGACATCATGGCGTCGGGCATGGGCACGCATTTCGTGCCATCCGCCAGCCACCCGCTGCTGGTCGAGGAACTGGCCTCCTCAGGCAATCCGCGTGCAGCCCTCGCCAAGTTCATCACGGAAGAGCCGGCGCGTGAGATCGATGATGGCGCGCTGCATACGATCTCCAAGCTGCTGTCGGTGGATCGCTTCAAGGAGGTCATCGCCGGCCTGCAGCGTGCCGCGCCGCGTGACGAGTTTGCGCAAAAGCTGCTCGACACCATTTCCAAGCGCTCGCCGACCAGCCTGCATGTCACCTTCAAGCAGATCCGCGATGGTGAGATGCTGACGATGCCAGAATGCATGCAGATGGAATATCGCATTCTCAACCGCATGCTGCAGGGTCATGACTTCTATGAAGGCATCCGCGCGGCGCTGATCGACAAGGGCTCGACACCGCAATGGAAGCCGGCTGACATCACTGCTGTGTCCAACGCCGATGTTGAAGCCTATTTCGCGCCGCTCGGCGAAGGGGAACTGCGTCTGTGATTGCCGGCCCAGCCAGGATCGCGGTTGCCGCGCCGACCCTTGCCGAACGCGCGCTTGCCTTCCTGCATCGGCTGGTTGCCGTGTACTGCCTCCTGTTCGGCATCCTGTACTGGATCCGCTTGATCGGCCTGAACGACGGCGTCACCTGGCGCTTTGATACGATGCCGATCTATTGGCAGGCGGCCGGCGTCGTGCTCGCCGTGTTCTTCCCCTTCGCTGCCATCGGCCTATGGATGCTGGCCTCCTGGGGACCGGTTCTATGGCTGATCTGCGCGATCACTGAAATCGTGATGTATGTCGGTTTCCCGCAGGTCTTCGGATGGCGCATTGGCGCGGTTGCCGTGCATTTCACCGTTGCCGCGCTTTATCTGATCATGCGGTTGGTTATTTATTTCCAAAAGAAAAGGTTGGCGTAAGTCGTTGTTAAGCCTCTTTCAAATGGAGGCTTGGAAAGCTCTGGTTAAGCTTGGCGTTTAAGTCGAATTTTAGGTGCGACGGTTATGGTCATGCCCAAGGTGAGATCAAAAAAACAATCACCAGGCGTCAACACGAGAGGCACAACCGATGAACACGCGACAGGCCGCCAAGCCCGCACCGGCGCAAGACGAACGCCGCGAAGCAATCCGCACGCTTTACATGGAAGCCCTTCAGCTCGTTGAGCGGCTGCATCGCCGGTTGCTCGACGTGATCAAGGATGAGTTCGACCGCAACGGCCGCAGCGACATCAACGCGATCCAGGCGCTGCTCCTGTTCAACATCGGCAATGCCGAACTCACCGCCGGGGAACTGCGCTCACGCGGTTATTATCTCGGCTCCAACGTTTCCTACAACCTGAAGAAGCTGGTCGATCTCGGCTTCATCAACCACCAGCGTTCGCGCATCGACCGCCGCTCCGTGCGCGTCAGCCTGACGCCAAAGGGCCAGGAAATCGAGAAGATCGTCGCCGGCCTTTATGAGCGCCATATCGGCTCCATCGAAGCTGTCGGCGGTATCAACCACGACGAGTTCAACCAGATGAACAAGTCGCTGCAGCGCCTCGACCGCTTCTGGAACGACACGATCGCCTACCGGATGTAGGTCCCGTCCATTCTCTGGGCTCGAGGGAGAACCTCGATGAAACGGCGCCTCGGTTTGATCTCCGGGCGCCGTTCCTGCGTCTGCGATGCAACACATTTGCGTGTGCCTTGCTTGATCCAGGGCGATGAAGATCAAGGTGATACGGCAGGCCACGCTGCCGCCATATTCGAGTGACACGGCGATTGTCATGGAACGGGCGTTTGAAAGCCTGGAACGACCCGATCGGCGTTGCGTTGCAGCGTGATCGAGGATCGAGCGGCTCAATGGCCATCCGTTGATTGGTAACTTGTTAAGCCTGTTTTCCTATCGTGACGGATCGATGCCGAGTTCAGACGTGTCCGAGTGACCGCAGACAACGTGGATAGATGATGAAAACAACCCGCCGCAATTTTCTGACCGCAGCCGGTGCTCTGGCTGGAACGGCGCTTGCCGCGCCTGCGTTCGCTCAGGACATTCTCGACGACGTCTTCCAGTCCAACCGTCGCGGCGGCTGGAACGACCAGTTCGATGCTAAGGCAGCCGGCGGCGAAGCGGTTCAGTCCGCTATCCCGATCTATAGCCACGAAACGCTGATGTATACGCAGCAGGCGATTACCGAATATCAGAACATCGTCGCCCAGGGAGGCTGGAACGAGGTGCCGTCGGGCAACAAGCTGCAGCTTGGCGTTGTTCATCCGGACGTTGAGGCCATGCGCCGCCGCTTGATGATCTCGGGCGACCTGTCGCAGCGCGCCGGCCTGTCGCAGTCCTTCGATACCTACACCGATGCCGCTCTGAAGCGCTTCCAGCGCCGTCATGGCCTGCCGGCCGATGGCGTCACGGGCAAATACACGTATGCCGCGATGAACGTATCGCCGCAAATCCGGCTTGGTCAGCTGCAAACGAACCTGAACCGCCTCAACCAGAACATGGGCTCTTATCAGGATCAGCGCTATGTGATGGTCAACATTCCGGCGGCGCAGATCGAAGCCGTGGAGAACGGTCGCGTAGTTTCGCGCCACACGGCAATCGTGGGCAAGATCGATCGCCAGACGCCCTTGATTGATTCCGCGATCAACGAAGTGATCGTCAATCCCTATTGGAACGCGCCGGAGTCGATCGTCCGCAAGGACATCATTCCGTTGATGCGCAAAAACCCGAACTATCTGCGCGACAACAACATCCGCATCCTGGCCGCCGATGGTTCGGAGATCGATCCGCTATCGATTGACTGGTCGACCGAAGATGCTGCCAAGATGCATTTCCGCCAGGATCCGGGCAAGATCAACGCCATGGCTTCGGTGAAGATCAACTTCCCCAATAGCCATGCGACCTACATGCATGACACTCCGCAGCAGAGCCTGTTCAACAACCTCATGCGCTTCGATTCGTCGGGCTGCGTACGCGTCCAGAACGTGCGCGATCTCGTGACGTGGCTGCTCCGTGATACGCCGGGCTGGAGCCGCCAGCGCTTCGAAGACACGATCCGCAGCGGCCAGAACACGCCCGTCCAGCTTTCGCAGGCCGTGCCGGTGCACTTCACTTATGTGTCGGCCTGGTCGACGGGTGACGGCGTCGTGCATTTCCGCGATGACGTTTATGCACTGGACGGCAATCAGGAATTGCAGATGTCGCAGGCGATCTGATCGCCTCTGCTTCCAAGATCAAAGGCCGCCTTCGAGGCGGCCTTTTTCGTTTCGGCACCGGTGTCGGAAACACAGCAGAAAAATGCGGTTCCGGCTCGTGGCGAGCGCGCACCAAGTGTGATAGTGCGCGCTCAATCTTCCCGTTCGCTTCGTAAAGGATCCTGCGATGGCTTCTTCGACCAATGCCTTCTTCACCACCTCGCTGGAAGAGCGGGATCCGGAAATCTTTGGTTCCATCCGCGACGAACTGGTTCGCCAGCGCCACGAGATCGAGCTGATCGCCTCGGAAAACATCGTGTCGCGCGCCGTGCTGGAAGCGCAGGGCTCGATCATGACCAACAAATATGCCGAAGGCTATCCGGGCAAGCGCTACTACGGCGGCTGCCAGTTCGTGGATGTCGCCGAAACGCTGGCGATCGAACGCGCCAAGAAGCTGTTTGACTGCAACTTCGCCAATGTCCAGCCGAACTCCGGCAGCCAGATGAACCAAGCCGTGTTCTTGGCGCTTCTGCAGCCCGGCGACACCTTCATGGGCCTAGACCTCAATTCGGGCGGCCATCTCACGCACGGCTCGCCGGTCAACATGTCCGGCAAGTGGTTCAACGTCGTGTCATACGGCGTGCGCGAGGACGACCACCTCATCGACATGGATGTGGTGGAGCAGAAGGCGCATGAGACCAAGCCGAAGCTGATCCTTGCCGGCGGAACCGCTTATTCCCGTATCTGGGACTGGAAGCGCTTCCGCGAGATCGCCGACGCGGTCGGCGCCTATCTTATGGTCGACATGGCCCATATCGCCGGCCTCGTGGCTGGCGGCGTGCATCCGTCGCCACTGCCGCATGCGCATGTCGTCACCACCACGACTCATAAGTCGCTCCGCGGCCCGCGCGGCGGCATGATCCTCACCAATGACGAGGATATTGCCAAGAAGATGAATTCGGCCGTGTTCCCCGGCTTGCAGGGCGGGCCGCTGATGCACGTCATCGCTGCCAAGGCGGTGGCTTTCGGCGAAGCGCTGCAGCCGGAGTTCAAGACCTACGCCGCCAACATCGTGGCGAACGCGAAGGCGCTCGCTGCAAGCCTGAAGGATACCGGCCTCGACATCGTGTCGGGCGGCACGGACAATCATTCGATGCTGGTCGACCTTCGTCCGAAGAACGCCACGGGCAAGCGCGCTGAAGCAGCTCTGGGGCGCGCCAACATCACCTGCAACAAGAACGGCATCCCGTTCGACCCGGAAAAGCCGTTCGTGACCTCTGGCGTGCGTCTCGGCACACCGGCCGGTACCACGCGCGGCTTCGGCGAAGCCGAGTTCCGCGAGATCGGTCAGCTGATCACCGAGGTGCTGGACGGCCTGAAGGCTGCCAACTCGGATGAAGGCAACCAGTCGGTGGAAGAGGCTGTGAAGCGCAAGGTCGTTTCGCTGACGGATCGCTTCCCGCTTTATCCCTATCTGGGGTAAGGGGGAGCATCCCTCTTAGACCGGAAGTCCGATGCGCTGCCCTTACTGCCAATCCGAAGACACCCAGGTTAAGGATTCGCGGCCTGCCGAAGACGGCGCCGCGATCCGGCGCCGCCGGATCTGCCCGGTTTGCGGCGGTCGCTTCACCACGTTCGAGCGCGTGCAACTGCGCGATCTCGTCGTGGTCAAGAAGTCCGGCCGCAAGGTGCCGTTCGATCGCGACAAGCTGATGCGCTCCTTCGACATCGCGCTGCGAAAGCGCAATGTCGATCCAGACCGCATCGAGCGCGCGGTTACGGGCATTGTGCGCCAGCTGGAAAGCTCGGGCGAAACGGAGATCGTGGCGGGCGAAATCGGCCGGCTGGTCATGGAAGCGCTCAAGGCGCTGGACGACGTCGCCTATGTCCGCTTCGCCTCAGTCTACCGCAACTTCCGCGAAGCGCGGGACTTTCACGGCGTGCTCGACGAGCTGACGGTGGAAGACGACCCTGATCATGGAGCCGAACGGCACGATGGCTGAAACACAGCCTAACGCCGATGACCGCCGCTTCATGGCAGCGGCCATTCGGCTGTCGCGCCGGCATCTCGGACTGACCGGCACGAACCCATCCGTCGCAACCTTGATCGTTGCCGATGGCGTGATCGTCGGTCGGGGCATCACCGCGATCGGCGGACGCCCGCATGCCGAGACACAGGCGCTGGCTGAAGCCGGCGAGCGGGCAAGGGGGGCGACCGCCTATGTCACGCTCGAACCCTGCGCACATCATGGCCGCACTCCGCCTTGCGCTGAAGCGCTTGTCGCCGCCGGTGTCACCCGTGTCGTTGGAGCCGCATCCGATCCGGACCCGCGCGTCGCAGGACGCGGCTATGCGATCCTTCGGGCCGCCGGCATCGAGGTTCTGGAAGGCGTTCTGGCTGAAGAAGCCGGCGATCAGCTACGCGGCT
>NZ_DAMBUH010000001.1:112292-118392 GCF_032053605.1 Tianweitania sp. | reverse complement strand
GCCGGAAGTGACTCTGAAGCTTGCGGTTTCCGCAGACGGCATGATCGGGCTGACCGATGAGGGCAGGGTAGCGGTCACGGGTGAGACCGTGCGGCGGCAGGTCCATCTCATGCGAGCCGAATCCGACGCAATCCTGATCGGCATCAAGACGGCACTGGCCGATGATCCCGAACTGACCTGCCGTCTTCCCGGCCTGGAAGCGCGCTCGCCCGTCCGCATCGTGCTCGATCGCAACGCACGCTTGCCGGCAAGCGCCAAGCTGGCCGTGACCGCGCGCATGGTGCCGACGATGGTAGCCGCTCTCCCGAATGCCATCCAGTCCAGCCAGCGTTCGGAACTCGAGTCGCGCGGCGTCACCTTCCTGGCGACGGAAGCGCATGAAGGCCGCGTGGCACTGCCTGAACTGCTCGAAGACCTGAGCGCCCGTGGCATCGGCACGCTGATGGTGGAGGGCGGCGCGGATGCAGCCGGACAGTTTCTGGCCGAAGACCTCGTTGATCGTTTGGTGCTGTTCAGCAGCACTAGAGAAATCGGAAACGCGGGCGTGCGCGCGCCGATCACGCCGGCAACCGTGCCGCCGAGCTTCCGCCTCCTGCGCGAAAGCCGCTTCGGCGCGGATATCGGCCAAGAATGGGTGAGGGTTCCCTGATGTTTACCGGCATTGTCACCGACATCGGTCGCATCGGCCGCATCACGCCGCGCGACGGCGGCAAGCGCCTGCGCATTGAAACAGCCTATGATCCCGCAACGATCGAGATCGGCGCTTCCATCAGCTGCTCCGGCGTGTGCCTCACCGTCGTGGAACTGCCGGACGCGTCCTCCAACATGCGCTGGTTCGATGTCGAAGCCTGGGAAGAAGCCCTGCGTCTGACTTCTGCCGGAGAGTGGAGCGAAGGAACGGCGCTCAACCTGGAGCGCGCGCTCAAGATGGGTGACGAACTCGGCGGTCACATCGTGTCCGGCCATGTCGACGGGATGGCCACGATCGTGGAGCGCACGGATGAGGGCGAAGCCGTCCGCTTCACGCTGGAAGCACCGGTTCAACTGGCAAAGTTCATCGCGCCGAAGGGCTCGATTGCCTTGGATGGCACCTCGCTGACCGTCAACAAGGTCGAGGGCCAGCGCTTCGACGTGCTCCTCATTCACCACTCCCTGACCGTCACCACCTGGGGCGACCGTCAGGTCGGCGACCGCGTCAACCTCGAAGTCGACCCCATGGCCCGCTATGCCGCGCGACTGGTGGAAGCGCGCGAGCAGGGGCTGTGAGTCAGCTTGTTCAGAATGAACGAACCAAGCTTTTCGCAAACGCGCTCGATTGTGCATCGACCGCCTGCTTTACAGTCGGTATTTTGACGCCGACCGCAGCTTACTTCTATAACTTGGGTGGTTTTCGCGAGGCCGCGATGCTGCTCATATTTGGTATCGGTCTCGTGACTTGGTTATCGGCCGTCGTGGCACTACTTTACTTTGCACGGCGTGTTCTGAGGAGCTTGCGATGAACGAGTATTGGATCTTGGCGTATGTCGTTACTCCGGCCATTGTGGTGGTGATGGGGTATGTCGCCGTGATCCTGCACGAGCGCTCCGTGAAGCGCTGACACATCGTCGCCTTCGCTAGACCATTCCTTTCTTGCGCTCTTCGCGCGTTCGGCCTAAGTCAGCGCCTCTTCCGGAGACTGACATGGCCGACAGCAACAAGCCCCATCTGCTGATTGTAGAAGCGCGCTTCTACGACGATCTCGCCGACGCATTGCTTGATGGCGCGAAGGCTGCCCTCGAGACTGCCGGTGCCACCTATGATGTCGTGACCGTGCCGGGTGCGCTGGAAATTCCGGCCGCAATCACCTTTTCGCTTGATGCCGCCGAGCACGGCGGAACCGATTACGACGGCTATGTCGCGCTTGGTACCGTCATTCGCGGCGAGACCTACCATTTTGACATCGTGGCAAACGAGTCTTGCCGCGCCTTGATGGAGCTTTCCGTCGACGAGTCGCTGGCGATCGGCAACGGCATCCTGACCACCGAAAACGACGAGCAGGCCTGGACGCGGGCCAAGCGCAGCGAACTCGACAAGGGCGGTTCCGCTGCCCGCGCTGCACTGACGATGATCGCCTTGCGCACAAAGCTGGGGGCTTGAGGATTGTCTGACAATCCAACCAACGAGGCCGCCCCGATCCGCCAGGTGAACAAGCGCGGCGCAGCTCGGCTCGCTGCCGTGCAGGCGCTGTACCAGATGGATGTCGCCGGAACCGGCGTGCTGGAAATTGCCGCGGAATATGAGGCGTTCCGGCTCGGCAAGGAAGTCGATGGGGCGACCTATCGCGATGCCGACGCCCAGTGGTTTCGCGCCATCCTGTCGGGCGTCGTGGAAGACCAGAAGACGATCGATCCGGTTATTCGCCAGGCGCTGACCGAGGATTGGCCGTTGTCGCGCCTTGATTCGACCCTGCGTGCCATTCTCCGCGCCGGTGTTTACGAGCTGATGCGCCGCCAGGACGTGCCGGTAGCGGTGATCGTGTCCGAATATGTCGACATCGCCAAGGCCTTCTACCTCGAAGACGAGCCGAAGCTGGTGAACGCGGTGCTCGACCGCGTGGCGCGCCGCATTCGGGGCGAGGGCCGTGGACGCGATCCCGGCAAGGACGTGGGATGACAAGCCCGGCAGAAGCGCGCAGGACGGCACTGATCCTCGCGTTTGCCCAGGCTATCGTCGGGGCCGCGGGACCGATCTGCATCTCGATCGGAGCCCTTGCCGGCTCCTATCTGCTCGACCAGGACAAGGCGCTCGCCACCGCTCCGGTGACCGGTTACACGCTCGGTGTCGCCTTGGGCGCATTGCCAGCTGCCGCTGCAATCCGCATGCTCGGCCAACGCGGCGGCTTTCTCGCCGGTGTCGTCACGACAGCGGCCGGCGGAGCAATCGCCACTTCCGCTTTGTATGCTGGCAACTTCTGGGTGCTCGTGGTCGGCCTCTTGGTGGTCGGCCTTGGTGGCGCCTTCGTGCAGCAATTCCGGTTTGCGGCTGCCGACAATGCGCCGCCGGAGTTCAAGGCCCGAGCCATTTCCTTTGTCATGACCGGAGGCGTGCTCACCGCCATTCTCGGACCGCAGATCGTGATCTTCACGCGCGAGCTACTGGCGCCCGTCATGTTCGCCGGTTCTTTTGCCTCGATCATTGGTATTGCGCGGTTGGCGGTGTTCTCCTTTCATTTCTGCCGCGTCGCGCTCTTGCTGCCAAGTCGACCGGAAACGCCGACATTGAGCCGGCGCGACCCTTGCGCGAGATCATCAGCCAGCCGCGCTTCGTAGCGGCCTTGACCTGTGGCGTCGGCAGTTATGCGCTGATGAGCTTCGTGATGACCGGCGCGCCACTCGCCATGGTCGGCTGCGGCTTCACGCAGGATCAGGCGACGCTCGGCATTTCCTGGCATGTGATGGCGATGTTCGGGCCGAGCTTCTTCACCGGGCGGCTGATCAACCGCTTCGGCGCACCGGTCATCGTCACCGTCGGCCTCATTCTGCTCGTTGTCTGCGCGTTGATTGCTCTGTCCGGTATCGAACTCTGGCAGTTCTGGACGTCGCTCATCATCCTCGGCCTTGGCTGGAACTTCGGCTTCATCGGTTCCACGGCCATGACGGCGCAGACCTACCGCCCGTCCGAACGCTCGCGCGTTCTTGGCTTTCACGATTCGGTTCTGTTCGGCAGCGTGGCCTTTGCCTCCCTGATGTCCGGCCAGGTCTACAATGCCTATGGCTGGGACATGCTGAACTGGATCGTGTTCCCCGTTGTCGCGGTCTGCTTCGTCGTCCTTGTTCCCTTGGTCAAGCAGCGCCGCCAGCTTCTCGCCTGATCAGGCACGAGCCCCGTTTGCGACCGCGACGAGTCGTCTTCCGCTTGACGATCTCCGCTTCCAGGGCCTACCCCTAAGGAAGGGGCCGGGATCGGAGTGTCCTGTCCAGGGTCTCGCTTTGCGTCCGGGGAGGGGTTCGCCGGACGAAACCGGAGGAAATCCCAGGCAATGACCATGCTTACCGTCGTCATTCTCTGCGGTCTGCTTTCTCTTGCATATGCGATATGGGCGACCCGGTCGGTTCTCGCAGCCGACCAGGGTAGCGCGCGCATGCAAGAGATTTCGGCCGCAATCCGCGAAGGCGCGCAGGCCTATCTCGCGCGTCAATACACCACGATCGCCATTGTCGGCGTCGTGGTCTTCCTCGTCGTCTGGTGGCTGTTGTCCGCCACCGCCGCCATCGGCTTCCTGATTGGCGCGGTTTTGTCGGGTGTCGCCGGCTTTATCGGCATGCACGTGTCCGTGCGCGCCAATGTCCGTACGGCACAGGCCGCATCAAACAGCCTGGCGGCAGGCCTGAACATCGCCTTCAAGTCAGGCGCGATTACCGGCCTTCTGGTGGCAGGTCTCGCGCTGCTCGGTGTCGCGGTTTATTTCTGGGTTCTGATCGGGCCGATGGGTTACGCCATCACCAACAACCAGCTTCCGCGTGAAGTCATCGATGCGCTGGTGGCATTGGGCTTTGGCGCATCGCTGATCTCGATCTTCGCGCGTCTGGGCGGCGGCATCTTCACCAAGGGCGCGGACGTCGGCGGCGATCTCGTCGGCAAGGTCGAAGCGGGGATCCCGGAAGACGATCCCCGCAACCCCGCAACCATCGCGGATAATGTCGGCGACAACGTCGGTGATTGCGCGGGCATGGCGGCCGACCTGTTCGAGACCTATGCGGTGACCGTCGTCGCGACCATGGTTCTCGGCGCGATCTTCTTTGCCGGCACCGACGTTCTGTCGAGCGTGCTGCTTTACCCGCTCGGCATCTGCGGCACCTGCATCATCACCTCGATCATCGGCACCTTTTTTGTGAAGCTCTCGTCGAATGGCTCGATCATGGGCGCGCTCTACAAGGGCCTGATCGTCACCGGTCTGCTGTCGATCGTCGGTCTGGCGCTCGCGACGCAGCTGACGGTCGGCTGGGGTGACATCGGCTCGGCCAACGGCATGATTGTCACCGGGCTCAGCCTTTTTACCTGCGGGTTGTTGGGCCTCATCGTGACCGGGTTGATCGTGGTCATCACCGAATACTACACCGGAACCAACAAACGTCCGGTGAACTCCATTGCCCAGGCATCGGTGACCGGTCACGGCACCAACGTGATCCAGGGTCTGGCGGTCTCACTCGAATCAACCGCGCTTCCGGCGATCGTGATTGTGGGCGGCATCATCTCGACCTACCAGCTTGCCGGCCTGTTCGGCACGGCGATCGCGGTCACGACGATGCTGGGCCTCGCCGGCATGATCGTTGCGCTGGATGCGTTCGGCCCTGTCACCGACAATGCCGGCGGCATTGCCGAAATGTCGGGCCTGCCCAAGGAAGTCCGGCAATCCACCGATGCGCTCGATGCGGTCGGCAACACAACGAAGGCCGTCACCAAAGGCTACGCGATCGGCTCGGCCGGTTTGGGCGCGCTGGTGCTGTTTGCCGCTTACAGCTACGACCTGCAATATTTCGCATCGAACCCGACGCTTTTCCCCTACTTCTCGGATATAGGCACCGTCTCCTTCGACCTTTCAAACCCGTATGTGGTGGCAGGGCTGATCTTCGGCGGCCTGATTCCCTACCTGTTCGGCGGCATCGCCATGACAGCCGTGGGTCGAGCCGCAGGGTCCATCGTCGAGGAGGTGCGTCGGCAGTTCCGCGCCGATGCCGGCATCATGCAGGGAACGTCCAAGCCGGATTACGCCCGCGCTGTGGATATCCTCACCAAGGCGGCGATCAAGGAGATGATAGTGCCCTCGCTGCTGCCGGTACTGGCGCCGCTCGTCGTGTATTTCGGCGTGCTGCTGATTTCCGGCTCCAAGGCTTCGGCTTTCGCAGCCCTCGGCGCGTCGCTGTTGGGCGTCATCGTCAACGGGCTGTTCGTGGCGATTTCGATGACCTCGGGCGGCGGTGCCTGGGATAATGCGAAGAAGAGCTTCGAGGATGGTTTCGTCGACAAGGACGGCACCCGCCACCTCAAGGGCTCGGACGCGCATAAGGCGTCGGTGACCGGCGATACGGTCGGCGATCCCTACAAGGATACGGCGGGGCCT
>NZ_DAMBUH010000001.1:107445-112282 GCF_032053605.1 Tianweitania sp. | reverse complement strand
ATCGTGGCCTTGCTTCTGCTGGCTGTGCTCGCCCATAGCGGCTGACCAAAACGAAAGAGCCCGCCGGGATGATCTCGGCGGGCTCTTTGCTTGAACCTTTCGAAGGCCTAGATGCCGGCCTTGGGGCCGCGGTTTCCGTCGAGGCGGGATGGGGCACCGAATGCGCCGGCGCCGGTCAGCACCTGACCGATAAAGGTCTGGTCCTTGCCGCCTGTTGGCGTCGTGCGCGAAATGAAGTCGAACACCTTGCCATCCTGCAACCCGTAATGGGCGATCTGCGTCACGCGTCCATCGGCACCGAAGTAAACTGCGAGGATGCGGCGATCAACGATGCGCGGGTTCATGAACGCCACGTCGCGGCGGCGCGTTTGTGAGATGTAGTAATAGGCTTCGGCGTCAAAGGTCGCCGTGGTCGATGGGCTGCCGAGAGCCAGCTGCACCTGTTCGCGAGACGAGCCGACTGGCACCAGCTCAATCGCCTGCTCGTCGATGACATAACCTTGCGTGAGCGTTTCGCCGGGTGCGAGGCTTGCAGCCGTGCACGCTGAAAGCGCAAGGGTCGATGCGCCGATCACCGCAATGCCGCGAGTAACCTTCCACATCCGGGAAAATGCCGTCGAGTTCATACTGTCCAATCCCCACCAGCTTTGCAGGAAAGCGTGAAAACCGGTAGACCAGCTTCGAAGCGGATGCAACCGGACTGGTTTCGCCGCAGAAACGGGAGTTCACGCACCATGTTACGCAAACTGTTCGGCCGCAGCGAGAATGCGGGCAGAACGGCAGCGATCAGCCTTTATGAGCAGATCGTGGCAGCGGCGCGGCAGCCCGCTTTTTATGCACACTGGAATGTACCTGATACGCCGATTGGTCGTTTCGAGATGATTTCGGTTCACATGGTCCTGTTTCTGCACCGCATCCGAGGTGAGGCGGGCGATCTCCAACGCATCGCGCAGATTTTGACCGACGAGTTCTTCCTTGATGTGGATCATTCCCTGCGCGAACTCGGCATCTCCGACGTAGGTGTGCCAAAGCGCATCAAGAAGCTGGCGCGTATGTTTTTCGGTCGCGCAAGATCCTACTCGGATGCGCTCGACAGCGGGGACCAAGTCGCGTTAGCAGCCGCCATCGCGCGCAATGTTCGACCGGAGGTCACAGATTGGGCTGAAATACGTGCGATTGCTGATTACATGCAGCGTGCCAGCAATTATCTGGCGAGCCAGCCTCTGACGGCTTTCGCCGAAGGGCAGGTTCGTTTCGGCAGCGTTCTTGAGGAAATCGAAACTTGAACACCACGAAAAGCCCGGTCTCCTTTCCCGTCAGCATCAACCGCCTGCCGTCAAAAGGCATGCCGGTGCGAATCGAAGCCGACGCCGATATGCGCGCGGCTCTGGCGGAAGCGCATGACCTCGTTTCGGTGGAGCGCTTCGTTGCCGATGTCATGGTCACCGATTGGAAGGGCAGCGGCGTTGCGGTGAACGGCAAGGTCGAAGCCAAGATCACCCAGGCTTGCATTGTCACGCTCGAGCCGCTCACGGCGCGAATCGATGACGTAATCGAGGCCACCTTCCTGCCGCGTAATTCCAAGCTGCATCGCCTTCCCGATCCCAGCGACGAGCTGATGATCGATCCTGACGGACCTGACGCGCCAGAGATTCTTGAAGGAGATACCGTAGATGTGGGCGCGCTTGCGGAGGAGATTTTCGCCATCGCGATCGACCCCTATCCGCGGAAAGACGGCGTCGAGCCTTTGAATATCCGCGAGGATACCGCAGCGCCGATGAACCCGCTTGCCGAAAAATTGGCGGCTTTGAAGGACAAGCTCTGATTTCACGGGCAGGCGCGCCTTTGCGGTTGTGCCGCCCGTCAAAACCGCTATTTTCGCGCCTCCTGTCGCCCGGCCCTTAAGCAAAAAAGAAAAAGCCAAGCGTGATCCGAATTTCCATCGACGCCATGGGCGGCGATCACGGCCCAGGGGTCGTCGTTCCCGCCCTCGCCACGTTTCTTGAACGCCGGCCCGATTCGCGTTTCATCGTGTTCGGGCGCCAAGAGGCCGTGCAGCCGGAACTGGCCAAGTTCCCCAAGCTCGCGAATTCAGTCGAATTTATCCATTGCGACGTTGCCGTGCGCATGGACGACAAGCCGAGTCAGGCCTTGCGGCATGGTCGCGGCAAGTCGTCGATGTGGCGCGCGATCGAAGCGGTCAAGCTCGGCCAGGCCGATGTTTGCATATCGGCTGGGAACACTGGCGCGCTGATGGCGATGGCGCGCTTTTGCCTGCGCACAATGGCGAAGATCGACCGTCCGGCCATTGCCGCGATCTGGCCAACCACACGCGGTGAAAGCATCGTGCTGGATGTCGGCGCATCGATTGGCGCGGATGCCCATCAGCTTGTTGATTTTGCCATTCTCGGCGGTGCCATGTCGCGCGCTCTGTTCCAGATCGAGCGCCCCACCATCGGTCTGCTGAATGTCGGCGTCGAGGAAATCAAGGGTCAGGAAGAGGTCAAGGAAGCCGGGCAGATCCTGCGCTATACTGAACTGAACTCCCTTGTGTACCAAGGCTTCGTCGAAGGCGACGACATCGGCAAGGGCACCGTCGACGTGGTGGTGACCGAAGGTTTTTCCGGCAATATCGCGCTGAAGACCGCCGAAGGCACGGCCAAGCAGATCGCGGGCTATTTGCGCGCGGCGATGAGCCAGAGCCTGATGTCCAAGATAGGCTACTTCTTTGCGCGCGGTGCCTTCAACGCATTGCGCGAGAAGATGGATGTCCGCAAATCCAACGGCGGCGTTTTTCTCGGCTTGAACGGCATCGTCGTGAAAAGCCATGGCGGCACGGATCATGAAGGGTTCGCGGCCGCGATCGACCTCGGCTACGACATGGTGCGCAATCGGCTGATCGACCGCATCGAGGCTGATCTGCAGCTATTTCATGCGCATCGGCATCAACTTTCCGCGCTGGGCCGGGCGCGAGCAGACGAAGAAGGCGAGGGCGAAGCGTGATTCGATCTGTTGTAAAAGGCGTAGGCACTTCGCTGCCGCGCCGCATCATGAAGAATTCCGAGTTCGAAACACTGGTCGACACCACCGACGAGTGGATCGTTCAGCGCACGGGCATCACCCAACGCCACATTGCCGGCGATGATGAAACGACCGCATCGCTCGGCGAAGCGGCAGCGCGTGCGGCGCTCGATGCAGCAGGGCTGACCCCGGCAGACATCGATCTGATCGTGCTGGCGACATCGACGCCCAACAACACGTTCCCGGCAACGGCCGTGGAGATCCAGAACCGGTTGGGCATCACCCACGGTTTCGCCTTCGATCTCCAGGCCGTCTGCTCCGGCTTCGTTTACGCCATCACTACAGCCGACCTGCATCTGCGTGGCGGCATGGCCAAGCGCGCGCTGGTGATCGGCTCCGAAACCTTCTCCCGTATCCTCGACTGGACTGACCGTACGACCTGCGTTCTGTTCGGCGACGGCGCCGGCGCGGTTGTGCTGGAAGCGGAAGAGGGCACTGGCGCTCTGAGCGACCAGGGCATCATCGCCGCCAGCTTGCGCTCCGACGGCAGCCACAAGCAGAAGCTTTATGTCGACGGCGGCCCGTCCACGACTGGCAAGGTCGGCGTGCTACGCATGGAGGGCAAGGAAGTCTTCAAGCATGCGGTGGGCATGATCACGGATGTGATCGAGGAAACCTTCCGCCAAGGCGAGATAACTGCCGATCAGCTCGACTGGTTCGTGCCGCATCAGGCCAACCGCCGCATCATCGAAGCCTCGGCCAAGAAGCTCGGCATCCCCATGGAAAAGGTCGTGGTTACCGTGGATCTTCACGGCAACACGTCTGCCGCTTCCGTTCCGCTGGCGCTGGCCAGTGCTGTTGCCGACGGCCGCATCAAGAAAGGCGATCTTGTGCTTCTGGAAGCCATGGGTGGTGGCTTCACCTGGGGCGCGGTGCTTCTGCGCTGGTAACGTTTTTCCAGGCTAAGTCCTTGACCTAGCAAAATGAATTTTCTAGGTTCGCTTCTCATTTGTTCCTTTGATGAAGCAACAAGCTGGGACGGCCGCGGATGGAAGGCAAGACACTCACACGGGCTGATCTTGCCGAGGCCGTGTATCGCAAGGTCGGGTTGTCGCGCAGCGAATCTGCCCAACTCGTGGAATCCGTGCTCGATGAAATCTGCGCCGCGATCGTGCGCGGCGAGGACGTCAAGTTGTCTTCCTTCGCGACCTTCCACGTCCGCGAGAAGAATGAACGCATCGGCCGCAACCCGAAAACCGGCGAGGAAGTGCCGATTTCGCCGCGCCGGGTGATGACCTTCAAGGCTTCCAACGTTCTGAAAAGCCGCATCATCGACGGCCATACCAGCGCCGCCAAGCCTTCAAAGGCGAAGAAAGCCGGTTGAAGTCTGAGCGCCGGCTTCTTGCCGGGGTTGAAAGTGCCAGCTTAACTCGCTGGAATATCCCATGATTCGCGAATCGCTTACGCGAGCGGGAGTGTGACAATGCTGGACAAAAGCCCTGACGCCTTCCGCACGATCTCAGAGGTCGCGGAAGATCTCGATCTGCCGCAGCACGTGCTGCGCTTTTGGGAAACCCGTTTCACCCAGATCAAGCCGATGAAACGTGGCGGCGGTCGCCGGTATTATCGGCCGCATGATGTCGAGCTGATCAAGGGCATCCGTCACATGCTTTATGATCAGGGCTATACGATCAAGGGTGTGCAGAAGCTGCTGCGCGATAACGGCAACCAGTTCCTGATGGCTGTCGGGAATGGCGACCTGGCCGCAGCCGAAGCGCTCGCGCAGCGCAAGCAAGCCGAAGCCCCTGAGCCTGTG
>NZ_DAMBUH010000001.1:91057-107435 GCF_032053605.1 Tianweitania sp. | reverse complement strand
CGCCGCAGCCGGTTCACCGTGGGCCGGAAGATGAGATGCTGCTCGGAGAGCCGAAGGTGAAGCCCAGCCGGCGGTTTTTTGGCATGGGCAAGCCGGAAGAAGACGGCCCGGTGTCGGCTGATCAGGGACGCTTGTCTCGTGACAACCGAGCGCTTCTGCAGGAAGCGCTGTTCGATCTACTGGAATGCAAACGTTTGCTTGATCAGGTGCGCTGACAGACTGTGTCAGTCGTCGTTCGCGGCATTCAACTGGTCGGGCCGCAGCCCTTCGTCTGATCCATTGAGATAGCCTTTGGAAGCCGCCCATTCCCGCAACGCGTGGGTAATAGCCAGCGACTGGCTTTGCTCGTGGCTCGTTTCTGCGATGTAGCGATTAAGGGCTGCCGAAAGCTCCGGCGTCAGCGTGATCGTCAACGTGGTCGCTTCGGAAGGTGCTGTCATGATCTCGGTCGCTCATCGATTGAATATCGATGATGACGCATATGCAGCTTGATTGTTCCCGGATGGAATTGGTCGGAGCGACAGGATTCGAACCTGCGACCCCTTGACCCCCAGTCAAGTGCGCTACCGGGCTGCGCTACGCTCCGAACCGAGGAAAGCCTTATAGAGCGTCGGATTTCTACGCAAGGGAGAAAACCAGATTGTAACGTTCGAGGCAGCCATAATATGGCTACCGACATTTTTTCACATAGTTCTAATATTCTTATACAAGGATGCAGAATGGACGAGCGAGGAGATCCTGCTCATGCTTCCCTTGCGCATTTGGCTGCCCGGCGGGACACTGAAGGTGAAGCGTTATTGGCACCTTCGCAGCGATGAGCGGGCGAGGCTGGTGCCTGTGTGGAAAGTCGGTGCAACCTATTTCGTGTGGCGTTCTTGGCACGACCGCTAGTAAATCCGATGTGAATTGAGAAGAAGCGGGCTGCAATGCAGCCCGCTTCTCCGTCGTCCTGGACCAGATCAGGCGTCCGGCGTGACCTTCAGGATGCTCGACGTGCCGGCCGTCGGGTTTTCGGTCACGGCGTAAATGGCGCCATCGTCGCCCACCTTCACGTCGCGCACGCGGGCTTCGAGCGGGATGCGTTCTTCCGAAGCGACTCGATCACTGTCGAGATGCAGAACCACGATGCCGGTGGAAACCAGGCCGCCGATCAGAAAGGTGTTCTTCCAGTTGGAGAACTGATCGCCTTCATAGAAGACCATGCCGGATGGGCCGATCACGGGATCCCAGTAATAAACCGGCTGCTCCATGCCGTCCTGAGCGGTAATGCCGTCGCCGATCGGCTGGCCGCTATATTCGACACCGTAGGTGATCACAGGCCAGCCATAGTTCTTGCCGCCTTCCGGGCGGTTGAGCTCATCGCCGCCTTTGGGCCCGTGCTCGACCGTCCACAAACGGCCCTGATTGTCCAAGGCGGCTGCCTGCATGTTGCGGTGACCGTAGGACCAGATCGCCGGCAGGGCATTCTGTTGCTCGGCAAGCGGGTTACCTTCGGCGGCCGTACCATCCGTCTTGATGCGGAAGACCTTGCCAAGCCCACTGCTGAGATCCTGGGCCTGCACACGCGGTTCTTGATCCGACCGCTCTCCGACCGTGACATAGAGGTGGCCATCTGCGGTCGGCACGATGCGCGAGCCGAAGTGCTTGTTGTTTTCCCATGATGGCGTTTGGCGGAAGATGACCTTCACCTCATCCAGCTTCCCGCCGTTACTCTCATCGAGCGATAGGGTGGCCGAGGCGACCGACGTGCCGTTGCCGTCATCGCGTGGCTCGCTGAAGCTGAAGTAGATGCGGTTCGAAGTCTCGAAGTCCGTTGCAAGCGCAACATCAAGGAGGCCACCCTGGCCGCGCGAGTCCACTTTTGGCAAACCATCCAAAGCTTTGCCCGGCTTGCCGTCTGCGGACAAGACATGCATTGCGCCTTCCTTGGTGGTCACCAGCATGCGCCCGTTCGGCAGGAACTCCATGGCCCAAAGCTGCGGCAGGCCTTCCGCCACAGGCGTGACCGAGACTTTCGTCAGGGTGGAAGGCTGCGGCGCGCGCGTTTGGTTCTGGAAGGCGGGTTTCTGGTTGGGTGCGTTGGGGCTTTGGGTTTCAACAGGCTTATTGGCCGGCGTGCCCTCATCGCCGCTCGCGGGAACCTGGCCCTCCACCTGCTCGACTGGGGATGTGTCCCCGGTTGATTGGGCATACGCGGCCCCGCCTGCAAGGCTGAGGGACAAAGCGGTGCTGGTGAGAAGAATAAGGAAGCGGCTCATGGATTGTCCTTGTGTCGCGTTTATGATGTGTCGGCCAATGCCGAGATCGGGCGGAGATGCGAAGCCGTCCGCCTTCACGATCCAATGCGAACCCTATCAGCCGGTTGCGACACGGCTTCTCAACAACGCGTCATCACCGGGATATCTGAAAACGCTGCAAGCGTGCTTTGTGCGCATGCCGTGCTTCAAGCGCGATGCAGCCCCACACCATGCCGAGCAGCAGATAGAAATGCCGCCAGTGATCGGTGTCGATCACGCTGCCGAGTGCCACATGCCCGAGCAGCGTCGCATAGGCGCAAAGCAGATAAGGCTGCCATGGGCGGTTGCGGAACAGGATGCGAAAGCCGGCGGCAAAGGTCCACAGGATTAGCGTGAGATAGGACAGGAAGCCGATCCAGCCGTAATCCATCAGGGCTTTGAGCCAGATGTTGTGCGTATCCTCGCCGAAGATGGTGCCGAAAACGAGCGGTCCGATGCCGAGGGGATGTTCCAGAGCCATGGCGAAACCATAGCCATAACGGGCGAAGCGGCCGAGACGCGCGCCGTCATAATCCTGCACCAGCTGTGCGCGTGTCGAAAAGAGTTCGGCTACGCCCGGCAGTTGCAGCGCGATCAGGATGGCGAGGCTGACGAATACCACGGCGCCCAGGCTCATGACGGCTACGCGAAGCCGAAACCGTCCGCTGGAGCTTTGCAGAAAAAGGGCTGCAACCAGCAATATCGCGGCCGCACCAAACAGGCCCCAGGCGCCACGCGAAAAAGACAGGAAGATGCCGGTGACCAGGATCAGCAGCGGCCCGCTCCACACGGCGACGGTCTTCAAGCCGCCTGTTAGGATGCGATGCAGCATGTAGATGCCGGGAAACACTAGAAAAGGGCCGAACACGTTCGGATCCTGGAAGGCGCCGGCGGCACGGTCGTATTTCGTGAACATCTCAGCGCCGGGCAGCAGGTGGAAGTAGCCGGCAATTCCGAGGAAGGACGTGGCGACAGCTGCCAGCACCCAGGCCAAAGCCATCGGGCGGAAAAGGTCCGGCTGCGATTCCGTCACTGACGCGTAGAAGATTGCCGTGAAAGCGAGGAACATGGAGACCGCAAGATACAGCGGCGTTTCCTTGAGATCCGCCATCTGCGTCATCGAAATCATGCCGCCGATGTTGAAGGTGATTAGCAGGATCACCAGCGGCAGGATGGCGCGCGAGATGCGCAGGCCGAACAAGGCCCACACGCCGATCAGCCCTGCCATGTAAAGCTCGTAAGGCGCCGGCTCTTCGATCACGAAGCCGGACAGAAGCACGCCGAGACTGACCGCCGCCGTGCTGATCAAGGCAATCAGCTTGGCGTTGATCGCCTCCCTCGGCAGGGCCGGATGAACGACGGCGCTAATAGGCGTTCTCCGAGCGCAGCAGCCGGATCGGGGTCAGGAACAGGATCTTCAAGTCGAACCAGATCGACCAGTTCTCGATGTAGTCCAGATCATATTCGGTGCGCATGCGGATCTTGTCGGAGGAATCGATCTCACCGCGCCAACCGCTGATCTGCGCCCAGCCGGTGACACCGGGTTTCACGCGATGGCGCGCGAAATATCCGTCGACCACTTCATAAAACAGCGTGTCATGCGATTGCGCGGATATCGCATGGGGGCGGGGGCCCACCAGCGACAGGCTGCCGAACAGCGCATTGAAGAACTGCGGCAGCTCGTCGATCGAGGTCTTGCGGATGAAGCGGCCAACACGCGTCACGCGCGGATCGTTCTTGGTCACCGCCTGCTTGGCCGTCGGATCGCATTGCTCGCTGAACATCGAGCGGAACTTGAGGACCTCGATCTCCTCATTGTTGAAGCCGTGCCGCTTCTGCCGGAACAGGATCGGACCCTTGCTGTCGAGCTTGATGGCAATGGCCGTGGCGATCATGATCGGCGAAAACAGGAGGATCCCGAACAGGCTGAATACGATGTCGAAGATGCGCTTCGCAACCGAGTCCCAGTCGTTGATCGGCTTGTCGAAAATATCCAGCATCGGCACTTGGCCGATGAAGGAGTAGGAGCGCGGCCGGAAATGCAGGTTGTGCGTGTGCGCCGACAGGCGGATGTCGACCGGCAGGATCCAAAGCTTCTTCAGCAGCGTCAGCACGCGCGATTCCGCCGTCAGCGGCAGCGACACGATCAGCATGTCGATATGGGCGATGCGCGCGAATTCCAGCAATTCATTGATGTTGCCGAGCTTGGGATAGCCGGCCACGATCGCTGGTGACCGGCGGTCATCGCGATCGTCGAAGATGCCGCAGATGCGGATGTCGTTGTAGGGCTGCGCCTCAATGGAGCGGATCAGCATCTCCGCCGCAGGCCCTCCGCCCACGATCACGGCCCGCCGCTCGATCACGCCGTTGCGTACCCAGCGCTTCACGAAATGCGAAACGATGATGCGCACCAGGAGGATCGCAGTGAAGCCGCCAAGGAACCACGAGCCGAACCAGACGCGCGAAAAGTCCTCCGACCATTTCAGCAGGAAGCCCATGGTTGCCAGCGCGCCGAGTGCTGCAATCCAGGCAAGCCCTAAGCGGGCGATGTTCTGCAGCGGCCGGCTGAGAATGCGAAACTGGTAGGCTTCGGCGATGTTGAGGAAGGCCACCGCAAGCAGCGAGCCGCTCACGATCACCGCCGGATATTCCCAGGCTAGCCAAGGACCCTTGCCGACGTAAACGGCGCGGATACCGAGGCCGACCGCGCAGAGCAGCAGGAACTCGGCGATGCGCAGCAGGCCACTGACCATGTTCGAGGACAGGCCGTCGCCACGATATTGCTGCGCGATCTGGCGCGCCATATCGTTCAACTCTCGACGCGGCGCGGTCGCAATTTCGCCGTCGCGGAAGCTGCGCACAGCCTCAAGCGTATAGCGAAGCGCCGGATCGTTCTCGGTCATCAAAGCTGGCCCCGCCAAAACCCTGCCTAAGGGCTTTGTTCCTCAAGGGCATATATGAGCAAAGAGCGGCTAATAAAGACTTGCAGCCGTCAGTGACTTTGTTGCGATCTCAGCGCGCCAGCGCTGCAAAGTAAGCCTGTTCGATTTCTCGCGCCATCACATCGACACCAAACCGGCTCCGCAGGGTGTCACGCGAGGGGAGGGCATTGCGTAAAGCCTGTGGTTCGCGGATCGCTTCCACCATGCGGGTGGCGAGCGCGTCTGATGAGCCCGGCACGATCAGAGCGCCGGAGGTTTGTCCCACGATCTCCGGGATGCCTCCAACGGAGGCCGCGATCATCGGCATTCCAGCCGCAAGCGCTTCCAGCACGATATAGGGCATCGCCTCGGCGCGCGACGGCACGACGATCGTTTTGCCCAAGGCAAAGGCGCGTCGCGCCGGCATGGCGGGGTGGAAGGTGATCTGCTCGGCCAGATGCAGCGAGGCTGCCTGCGCCTTGTACTTCGGCAGGTCGTCGCCATCTCCTACCATCACGGCCGTCAGCGGATGCTGCAGAATGGCCGCTGCTTTCGCCAGCGCGTCGATAAAGATGTCGGGACCTTTCAGGTCGCGCATCATGCCGATGTAAAGGAAGTCAGCCGCATCGCCGTTAGGCAGCACGGGTTCAAATTCTTCCGCCCGCAGACCGTTGTAAACGAGCCGGTACGGCACCTTCGGCTGGCCGACCTTGGCCACGAATGTTCGCATTTCATGTTCCGACACGAACAGCAGCTGGTCGGTCGTAAACCGCTCCAACAGCCGCTCGATCGCGAACACTGTCCGGCCAAAGGCGCTATGCTCGTCGTAATGCAGGCTTCCGCCATGCGGTGAATAAAGGCGGGCCACGCGAGACCTTGAAACCCGCAGAAGTGAGCCGAACATGCGGGCATAAACGCCACCCTTGGCGCCATGTCCGTGCAGAACGTCCGGCTGCAATTGCTTGATGATCTTGTAGGTGCGCCATGCGGCAGCGATGTCGCCGGCTCCGATATGGCGCTGGATCGGCGTACGGTGGATACCCAGTGCAAGCTGCGGTTCGATCTCGTCGAACAAGCGGGCTTCATGGGCGCCGCCCGTGGTGGAATCGCAGAGAATGCCGACCTGATGCCCGGCCGCGACCTGCGCATGCGTGAGATCGCGCACATGCCGGAAGATGCCGCCCACCGGCGAACGGAAGCAGTGCAGAATGCGTAAGGGTTGACCCACGGTGCTCAGGACAGCCGGGATCAGAACAGGCGTTCGCGCACGTAAACCGTATCGCCCGGTAGAAGCGGGTCGGAGGTGACGACGCGACCGGTCATGACCTTGCCATTGATGCTGCGGGTGATGTCGACATCGGCCTGATTGGCGCGAGGCGAAAATCCGCCGGCTAGCGCCACGGCCTTTTGCACGGTCAAGCCGGGAACATAGGAGTACTGCCCAGCCGCACCCACTTCGCCCATCACGAAGATCGGTCTGTAACGCTCAATCTGCACGGAGATGTCCGGGTCGCGCAGATAGCCGTTGCGCAGCTTCACCGCGAGGTCGCGCTCGATCTGCTGGACCGTCTTCCCACGCGCAGCGACTGCGCCGACCAGCGGGAAGGAGATGTAGCCGGATTGATCCACCGCATAGGTGTTTGTCAGGCCTTCCTGCTCGAACACCGTGACGCGAACACTGTCGCCGGCATCGAGAACATAGGGCTTGTCGATCGCCTGGTGGAAAGCGGCAGGCGCCGGACGATATCCCGAGCAACCGGCCGTCAACAGCGAAAGCGCAAGAACGGAGGCAAGTGCTTTTGTGATCATGGCGGGCGTGTGCCTCGGAAGGTCTAAGATGCCGCGTTATTGCCTTGTTAGGGTTAATGCCGGGTAAAGGTTGGAACCGGCGGGCTTTAAGTCTGGTTGGCCTAAGTCATACAGGCAGGCGTAACGCCAATATTAACCAGCCGGTTACCATACTTGTTTAGATTCTCACCATCGTGGTGGAGTGTAGGCGAATGCCGGTGGTCTCGAACCAAGCGAACGACATCGATGTGGATCTCGGCCGGCTGTTCTCCAGCCTGGCTCGAAACTGGCTGCGCATCCTCCTCGTCGCCTTGTGCATCACAGGGCTCGCTTTCTTACTCGCCTGGCTGGCCACTCCGCTTTATCGCGCCGAAACTCGTATCCTGATTGAAACGCGAGAATCCCCGCTGACGCGCGGCAATGCTCCGGCCGATGCAGACCGTCCGATCCTCGATGCGGAAGGCGTCGCCAGCCAGGTGCAGGTGATTTCCTCTACCGACATCCTCAAAAAGGTCGCCACGGATCTGAACCTTGGCAGCCGCAAGGAATTCGACCCTTCCATCGATATGTCCCTGCCGAAGCGCATGCTGGTTTCCACCGGCCTGATGCGCGACCCCAAGGATGTGCCGGCAGACGAGCGCGTGCTGTCGACCTTCCGCGAGAAGCTCAAGGTCTACAATGTCGAGCGTTCACGCGTCATAGTGATCGAGTTCTCCTCGGAAGACCCGGCACTCGCTGCCGCAATCCCCAACAAGATCGCCGAAGCCTATCTCGGCGTGCAGCAGGTCGCCAAGCAGCAGTCCAACACGGATGCCACGCAGTGGCTGCAGCCAGAGATTGCCAACCTTTCGGATCGCGTGAAGGAAGCCGAAGGCAAGGTCGCCGCATACCGTTCTCAGTCGGACCTGCTGATCGGCCAGAACAATTCGGTGCTCGCTACGCAGCAACTGTCGGAGCTCTCTAGTGAATTGTCGCGCGTGCGCGCCAACCGCTCGGCGGCTGAAGCCAATGCCGAAAGCCTGCGCTCGACCATCCGGGCAGGGGCTTCGTTAGACTCCGCACCGGAGGTTCTGTCCTCGCCGCTGATCCAGCGTTTGCGGGAGCGGGAAGTCGAGTTGAAGGCACAGATCGCCGATCTGTCTGTCACGCTGCTCGGCAACCACCCGCGTCTGCGCGCTTTGAACTCGCAGCTCAACGATCTTGAAGGTCAGATCCGCTCGGAAGCCCGCAAGGTTCTTTCCGGGTTGGAAACGGAAGCGAAAACGGCGGCTGCGCGGGAAGCCAGCCTGCAGCGCGATCTCGATGCCTTGAAGCAGGTTTCGGCGCGTGCCGATGATCAGGGGGTCGAACTCCGCTCGCTGGAGCGCGAAGCGGCTGCGCAGCGTGAATTGCTGGAGTCCTACCTGTCGCGCTATCGCGAAGCGATGTCGCGCGGCGAAGGCAACTACCTGCCGGCCGATGCGCGCATCTTCTCGCGTGCCGTGGCGCCGGTTGAGCCGTATTTCCCGAAGATCCTGCCGATCACGATCGCGGCCTTTCTCGCCTCCTTGCTGATCATGGCGATCATCACCCTGTTGCAAGAACTGTTCAGCGGCCGCGCCATGCGCCGTGCAGGGCAGGGCTTCTATGATGTTGATGAACTCGCCATGCCCGCTGCCATGCGGGTTGCCTCGCCCGTCGAAGAGCCGGAACTCGTTGAGGAGCGGACCGGCACACTTACCGTCGAGCGGGCCGCCGCGCGGCTGATCGCTGACAATGCCAAGCGTGCGATCTTCGTGTCGCCGGAAGGGGACGAAGCCGCCGCCGCATCCGTCATGGTCGCTCGTGAAATCGCAGATTCCGGCCAGCGCGTTCTGCTGCTCGACCTGACATCAGCAGGCGTTGCGTCACACCCCATGCTGGATGGCCAGCAGCGTCCCGGCATTACCAACCTCCTGGCAGCCGAAGCGCAGTTTACTGACGTCATCCATGCCGACTTCTATTCGGATTGCCATGTCATTCCGGTCGGCACGGCCGATCCTGAAACCGCCATGCGCGCAGCCGACCGCCTCCCGATCATCATGCGCTCGCTCGCCAGCGCCTATGATCTGGTGGTCGTGGAATGCGGTCCGACCGACCCGGAAGGCATTGCGCGTCTGCTTGGTGAAGACACGCAGATCGCGCTGGCGCTGATCGACCCGGCCGACGAAGCCGTCGTTGCCAGCACCGAAGCCTTCGCCCAAGCTGGCCACGACGACATGCTGCTGGTGTCGCCAGTCGGCGCCACAGCGGGCCGGAACGGGGTACAGCGCTCGGCAGCTTAATCGCTGCCGTCGCCACCGTCGGTAGAGGAGGCGTCGGACGAAGTGGCGTCCGATCGCGCAGATGCTGTACCACGCCTCAGGCGCTTCAGTAGCGCCCAAAGCCGGTCATTAGCCTTGATCCGACGCTTGGCACCGATCACGCCTTGTAGGGCCAGCGCATAGACCCGGCCTTTCAAGCTCAGCGGCGCGATCGTGTCGAACTGCTGCATTTCGATATCGCACCAGGCGCGCTTGTAGCCTTCATCGCCGACGCTGAAATCGTAGGTCTCAAAGCCCTGCCGCACGGCATCTTCAATGTTGAGAAAAAACAGGAAGTCGCCGGGGCTGGCGTGAACCAGTTCGTCTTCTACGATGCTGCCGAACTCGCAGATCAGGCGATCACCCACCACGGATGAGCCGGTGACCGCGCGGATCGTTCCGCCGACTTCCAGTCCGTGCAACAGAAAGGCTGGCGCTGGCGAGGTTTGCGCCTGGTTGAACAGCGCAGTCAGGAACGGCTGCATATCCGCAAAGACATTGCGGATGCCGAGCCGCTGAAAACGGTCCGCCTTTTGGTTCAGGAACGCTGCGACGAGACGCTCGACCTCATCCGGCATCTTTGCTTCGATCCGTCTGAAACCACCCGCGGCTTCCAGCTTGCGCGTTTGCGAGCGATGCTTCTTGAGGCGGCGCTTGCGGCCGATGCGGTCGAGCACGGCTTCAAAGCCGCAGCTGAGATCAAGCGCCAGGCCGATATTAGCGCTTGGCACGTTTGTTATGCTCGCGAATGGATTGGTAACGCCGTTGATCGATGCGGTCTGCCGCTCGATCAACACAAGGTCGATGTCGGGACGTGCACGATGCAAGCCCTTCAGCATCGCCGCAACAGCGTCTGTGTTCAACGCATGCGCATGATCCGGCAGGATCGGCGGAAAATTGCCATTGGCGTGATTGCCGCCGATTGCCCGCGCCACGCGGCAGCCCTTTTGCCGAACCACCTCCAGCGGCATCATAAGCACGGTGCGGCCCGCAAGCTCCAGGCTGAGGAAAAGGATCTCGCTTGAGCGCGTACGGGTCCAGGCATCCACCCAGTCAGGATGCTGCGCGGCGCCGCAAGTCGTTTGGCTTGTAAACTCGCGGTAGCGTCGCAACGCCTCGTCAGTAACCGCTTCCACGTGCGTAAGGGGAACCACGTTGCCCGAGACTATCGCGCGCTGGTTCAAAGTAGGTTGTTTCGAAACGACTGCGTCAACCATGCTTCAATTCTTGTTCTCTAAAGAACGGGCAAGAAGTTGCCGGGCAAAGTGGCACGCAAAGGTAAAGGGATGATCGACGGCGTCGAAACGCTGCGCAAACTGACACTGGCCACGATGCGGGTGACCGGCCTCGCGGCCTTGGCGCGCCCGTTCCTCGGTGGCATTGGCGTCATCTTGATGCTGCATCGCGTCACCGCGGCACCGGCCAAGCCGCTCGATCTTAACGGGCATCTCGCCGTGCGGCCCGACTTCCTCGATGCAGTCCTCACCGACATGCGACGGCAGGGCTATCGCTTCGTGTCCATGGACGAGGCGGTACGGCTGGTGAAACAGCCGGATGGCGGCGCGCCCTTCGCGACGATCACCCTGGATGACGGCTACCGCGACAACCTCACTGAAGCGCTGCCGATCTTCGAAAAACACCAGACGCCTTTTACAATCTACATCGCGCCCGGGTTGATCGGCGGCGATGTCGATCTCTGGTGGGAGGTGATCGAGGATGTGGTGACGGTCAAGGACAAGGTGCTGTTGGCCACCGAGGGCGGCGCGGTGACCTGGGGCGCACGTACGCGGCCGGAAAAAGCGAAAACTTTCCATCGTTTGATGGGGCACCTGTCAGGCGGCGTCAGCGAGAGCGAACAGCATGGCGTCGTCTCGTCCTTGGGACGCTTGCCCTATTTCGACCTGCTCGAGCGTTCCCGATCCCTGTTGATGTGCTGGGACGAGATCCGCAGCATCGAAGCGCATCCGCTGGGCACCATCGGGGCCCACACGGTCAATCATTATGCTCTGCGCCGTCTCGATGAAGCCACCGCTCGAGCCGAGATCGCCGAAGCCGCCTGTATGCTGGAGCGCGAACTCGGCGTGCGCCCGCGCCACATGGCTTACCCTTACGGTTTTGCCAAGGCGGTGGGGGAGCGGGAAGCGCGGCTGGCGGAGGAGGTTGGCTTTGTGTCGGCCGTCACCACCCGTCACGGTCTGATCCATGCCGAACATGCCGGATATCTGCACGCCCTGCCGCGTCTTTCGCTCAACGGCCGCTATCAATCGATCAGCCACGTGCGCACGATGCTATCCGGCCTCACCGTCGCCATGGCCAATCGCGGACGCCGCGTCGTGACGATGTGAGCTAGAGCAATTCCAGCAAAAGTGCGACGCGGTTTTGCGCCCGGAAATTGCGTCTAAACAATGAGATAGAGCATTGCTGGCGATTCTTCTTCGCCGGAAATGCTCTAGCGCCGCTTCGGCTCGGTCACCATCCATTTGATGATGCCCATCGCCGGCAGGATCCACAGCAGGCCCGTGAAGAAGAAGTAGGCGAGGTGAACCCAGGGGCTGGATTCACCGAGATGCCCGACGGCAAACAAGGTCGCGGCCAGCGCGTAAACGCAAACCAGGATGATCAGCAGCACGGTGCCGATCAGTTTCTTCAGGCGAACGGGCATCGGTGATCTCCTCGTCAGCCCGTCTAGAACCCGCATCCGCTGAACGCAACCGGTGCTGTCCAGCGCGACGGCGTGTCGCTGGATGAGGAGGCTTGCTTGGCCGTGCCGAATGGCGCACCACATCGCCCATGAGCACCGCCGCCAGCCCCCTCAGCCTCGACCTTACGCCAGCCAGCGAGCAGGATCGTATCTTGCATAACCGACGGCTCGTTCGCACCTGGCTTTACCTCGTCATCGTGTTCCTTATTGCCATCTTCGTCGTCGGTGGCGGGACGAGACTGACCGGTTCTGGGCTCTCAATCACCGAATGGAAGCCGATTCACGGCGTAATTCCCCCGTTTTCCCTTGCAGAATGGGAAGAAGAGTTCGCAAAATATCGGGAAATTCCCCAATATCAGGAGCTCAATCGAGGCATGAGCCTCGACGAGTTCAAGGGCATCTTCTGGTGGGAATGGGCCCATCGCCTGCTGGCGCGAAGCGTTGGCGTGGTCATGGCGCTGCCGCTGATCTTCTTCTGGGCGACTGGCCGACTTGAACGGAGCTTGAAGCCGAAGCTGCTCGGCATTCTTGCACTCGGCGGACTACAGGGCGCTGTGGGCTGGTGGATGGTGGCGTCTGGCCTGTCTGAACTCACCAGCGTCAGCCAATATCGCCTCGCAACCCATCTCACGCTCGCCTGCATCATCTTCGTGGCGACGGTGGTCACTGCCCGCAGCCTGGCGCCGCATACCGCACCGGCCGCAGATCGTAAGGTCCAGCGCTTTGCTGGCTGGATGGTGGTGGCTGTTCTGGCGCAGGTTTATCTTGGCGCGCTGGTAGCCGGCTTGCATGCCGGGCTGACCTACAACACCTGGCCTTTGATGGATGGCAGCGTCATTCCGGGCGGGCTCTTCGTGATGGATCCGGGCATCGTCAATCTGTTCGAGAACCCGAAGACGGTGCAGTTCGTGCATCGCCTGGGCGCTTACACGGTGCTGGTTCTGGCGCTGATCCATGCCTTCCAGACAGCCCGTCTTGCGCCGGACTCGACGCATGCACGACGCGCAACGCTGCTGGTGATCCTGCTGCTCGGTCAGGCAGCGCTCGGCATCACGGCGCTTCTGCTGGTGGTGCCATTCTCTTGGGCGATCCTGCACCATGCCGGTGCCATTCTCGTGTTGGGCTTCACGGCCGCGCATTGGCGCGGCACGAAGGGCGCGATGCCGTTGCCGACCGCGGGTGCGGTTCGGCACTGAAGCTCAGGCGGCCTTGCCGAGCATGAGGTCCATGTTCTGCACGGCTGCACCCGAGGCGCCCTTGCCGAGATTGTCGAGCACTGCCACCAGATTGGCCTGACCGCCGCCTTCCGTGCCGAACACGAAGAGCTTCATGCGGTTGGTGTCGTTGAGCTCGGTCGGATCAACACGGGTCCGCGCAATCCCTTCGGCGTAGGGCACGACCTCGACCACACCCGCGCCGGCATAATGCTTTTCCAGTGCGGCATGCAGATCGGCCAAGCTCGGGCTGCCGTTCAAATCGCCGAGGAACAGCGGCACTTGCACGAGCATACCCTGCGCGAAACGGCCGACGCTCGGCGAGAAAAGCGGCCTGCGGTCGAGCAAGCCGTGGGTTTGCAGTTCCGCAACATGCTTGTGCGACAGCGTCAGGCCGTAAAGGAAGTGAGGCGCGGTGATCGCATCCGCCGCATCGGGGTTCTCCATCTGCGCAATCATCTGCTTGCCGCCGCCGGTGTAACCGGACACGGCGTTGACCGACATGGGATAGTCGGCAGGCAGGATGCCGCCTTCCACCAGCGGGCGGACCAAGCCGATTGCGCCCGTTGGATAACAGCCGGGATTCGCAACCAGTCGCGCACTACCGATTTTCTCGGCTTGGCCCTTCGTCAGTTCCGCAAAGCCGTAGGCCCAATCCGGCGCGGTGCGGAAAGCTGTCGAGGTGTCGATGACACGCGTCGAACTTTCGTCGCCCAGCAGCGCCACCGCTTCCTTCGATGCGGCATCCGGCAGGCAGAGGATGGCGATGTCCGAAGCCTTCAGAAACTCGGCGCGGGCTTCCGGGTCCTTGCGGCGTTCAACCGGGATGGACAGGATTTCGAGATCATCACGGTCGGCCAGGCGCGTGCGGATCTGCAGGCCGGTCGTGCCGTGTTCGCCATCGATGAAGATCTTCGGTTTCATATCCGTCATTCCCGTCTGCCTTGAGGCTTATTAATGCTTTGCGCGCACTTGAAGACTCAACTCGCGAGCCAGTTGAATCAAGATGCGAAGATCAGCGGCGCGCCTTCCGCTCGGCAGCGAGGCCGACATAATGCTGCGCGACCGTAGAGGCCGCGATCGCCGTGATGTCGGCGTGGTCGTAGGGTGGCGACACTTCCACCACATCGGCGCCTACGATGTCGAGCGAGCCGAGACGGCGCAGCACCGATAGGATGCGGGCCGAGGAGGGGCCGCCAGCCACAGGCGTTCCCGTGCCGGGGGCATAAGCGGGATCGAGGCAGTCGATGTCGAAGGTGAGGTAGGTCTTGCGGCCGGCGGTGCGGCGCTCGATGCGCTCGACGATCTCGGACACGCGCATGTCCTCGATTTCCTCGCCATAGATGATCTCGATGCCGAAATCTTCGGGCGCATGCGTGCGGATGCCGACCTGGATCGAGGTCGCCGGATCGATCACGCCGTCGCGCACGGCGCGGCACACGAAGGAGCCGTGATCGATGCGCTTGCCGTCATCCGGCCAGGTGTCCTGATGCGCGTCGAACTGAACCAGTGACAGCGGCCCGTATTTGGCGGCATGCGCCTTTAGGATCGGCCATGTCACGAAGTGGTCACCGCCGAGTGAAAGAAGGAAGGCGCCGCCGGAAATCAGCTCCGCCGCTTCGTTCTCGATGATCCCTGGCGTTTCGGCATGGTAGCCGTTGTCGAACAGGCAGTCGCCATAGTCGACGACGCTGAGGTCATCGAAGAACTGGCGTTGGAAGGGGTATTGCGGATCGTTGTCGAAGATCGCGGACGCGCGGCGGATTGCCTGCGGGCCGAAGCGTGCGCCCGGACGGTTGGTGACGGCAGCATCGAACGGAATGCCCCAGACTACGACGTCGGCACCTGCCACGTCCTTCGTGTAGCGGCGGCGCATGAAGGACAGCGCGCCGGCATAGGTCGGGTCGCCGGACGGACCGAAATTGTTGCGGGCGGTGAAAGCGTTGTCGATTGACTTGGGCGGCATCCGAGAATCCTTCTGGCCTTCTAGCGGCAACGGTTTCCTAGTTGGCACCTTTGCGTGACGAGGCAACAAAAAAGCGGACCCGAAGGCCCGCTTTTTCGATGATCCAATATGGAAGCGGTTTAGCGCTTCGAGAACTGGAACGAACGACGGGCCTTGGCCTTACCGTACTTCTTGCGCTCGACGACGCGGCTGTCGCGCGTCAGGAAGCCGCCCTTCTTGAGGACGCTGCGCAGTTCCGGCTCGAAGTAGGTGAGAGCCTTCGAAATGCCGTGACGAACGGCGCCAGCCTGGCCCGACAGACCACCACCGGCAACGGTTGCGATCACGTCGTACTGGCCGTTGCGAGCAGCGGCGACGATCGGCTGCTGCAGGATCATCTGCAGAACCGGACGTGCGAAGTAGCCAACGAATTCCTTGTCGTTGACGATGATCTTGCCCGAACCTGGCTTGATCCAAACGCGAGCGATCGCGTTCTTGCGCTTGCCGGTTGCATAGGCGCGGCCATGCTTGTCCAGCTTCTGAACGTGAACCGGGGCAGCAGCCTGCTCGCCCGACTGCACGCCCGTTGCAGCGCCGAGGTCTGCGAGGGAGTTGAGATCAGCCATTATGCGGCCCTCTTGTTCTTGGAGTTCAGAGCGCCGACGTCCAGCGTCTCCGGCTGCTGTGCCTCATGGCCGTGCTCGGTGCCGGCATAAACGCGCAGGTTCTTCATCTGGCGACGGCCAAGCGGCCCTCGCGGGATCATGCGTTCAATAGCCTTCTCGACAACGCGCTCCGGGAAGCGGCCTTCGAGCAGCTGGCGCGCAGTGCGCTCCTTGATGCCGCCGGGGTGACCGGTGTGCCAGTAGTAAACCTTGTCGGTGTACTTCTTGCCGGTGAACACGACCTTGTCGGCATTGATGATGATGACGTTGTCGCCATCGTCCACATGCGGGGTGAACGTGGCTTTGTGCTTGCCGCGCAGGCGGTTTGCGACGAGGGTGGCGAGGCGGCCGACGACGAGCCCTTCGGCGTCGATCAGGACCCACTTCTTTACCACCTCCGCAGGCTTCTGCGAAAAGGTTGCCATGGTTTTTCCTTAGGACCTTCCATGCGGAAGGCGTTTCTTGTTGCTTGCGTTCATCGGAGACGGATCCGCGGTGAACATAAAAACAACGGCCCCCGAACGAGAGCCGCTGATGGAATGTCTCT
>NZ_DAMBUH010000001.1:73571-91047 GCF_032053605.1 Tianweitania sp. | reverse complement strand
GAGCCATATCGCAGCGTCAAGGCTACCGACGCAGCTCTAAAAAGCACTTTATACAACCAAAACAAGCGGATAATGGTAGAGGTATTATTTTACCGCGCGCTTTTGCGGCAGGGCATACGTGCCTGTCGCATGCGCGATCACCGCTTCGTCTTCACCAGCCACCAGTTCGATGTCGAACATGGCAAGGCTTCGGCCCAGCTTCAGCAAGCGAGTGCGCCCAAGAATTGCGCCGGGACCCGCCTTTCGCATGAAGGTGATGTTAAGGTTGGTCGTAACCGCCAGCGCCTCGCGACCCACATGCGCGAGGACGCAGGCATAACCGCCGATGTCGGACAGCGTGAACAGGCAGGGGCCCGACACGGTATCGCCGGGGCGCAGATGCCGCTCGGTCGCATTCAGGCGCACGGTACACGCGCCGGGCGCTACCGAAACGACCTCATAGTCGCGTGTCTGGCCGTTCAGGTGCGGATAGATCTCGGCAATGAAGGCGTTGATCTCATCCGATGTCATCACCGGCTGGATGGGGGTGGCTGGCAAGATCGTCCTCCTCAATCTCTCGCCTGCCAGATGAACCATGACTGGCACATCCCCTTCAAGCGCGCATATGATGCAACAAAAGCAGGAGGAAACGATGGCTGAAGTTCACGCATTGCGTCCGCAAACCCAGTCTGGCCCGGTGCACGAGGTGCTGGAAAAAGGCGTGTTGCGCCTGACCCTCGATTCGCCGCCCGCCAACGCCTTGTCGATCGCCCTCATGGAGCGGCTGCGTGAGCTGCTGGACAAAGCGCGCGACGACAAGGCCGTGCGCGTCATCGTCATCAGTGCTGTTGGCCGCATCTTTTCCGGCGGGCACGATCTCAAGGAAATCACCCTGCATCGCGCCGACCCCGATCGCGGCAGTGCCTTCTTCGAGCAGACAATGCGGCTTTGCGCCGACCTCATGCAAGCGATCGTCAATCATCCGAAGCCGGTGATTGCCGAAGTGGCAGGCCTGGCGACAGCGGCCGGCTGCCAGCTCGTCGCCAGCTGCGATCTGGCGATTGCTTCGACGGAGGCGACCTTCTGCACGCCGGGCGTCAATATCGGCCTGTTCTGTTCCACGCCGATGGTCGCGCTCACCCGCAACGTCTCGCGCAAGCAGGCCATGGAGATGCTGCTCACCGGCGAAACGATCGAAGCGACGGAGGCGCGCGAGTTCGGGCTGATCAACCGCGTGGTGCCGCCGGAATACCTGAATCAGGTCGTGAACAAATATGCCGAAGCCATTGCTTCCAAATCACCTCTGACGGTGAAGATCGGCAAGGAAGCCTTCTACAAGCAGGCTGAGATGAGCTTATCGGACGCCTATGACTACACGGCCCGCGTCATGGTCGAGAACATGATGGCGCGCGACGCGGAAGAGGGCATCGGCGCCTTCATCGGAAAGCGCAAGCCGGAATGGACGGGGGAGTGAATGGCTAGGGTATCAACCTTTTCTCGTGAGATTATTGGACGGATATCACTGCATGAGGAGGTGGATGCCCAGCTGTTCACCTACGATTTAGATGGTCGTAAACTGATGCAGATTAACACAGTAGGCAGACCTACACGCGAACTACCAGGCAAGGTAAGTCAGAGCTTGCAGTTCGATGAGGCAAGTGCTCGTGAGCTTTTCGAAGCGTTTCGAGATCATTTTGGATTCAAATGAATCACGACCGCTATTCCGACGAATATCTTGCTGAAATCCTCGGCACTACTCGCACCATTGCAGTGGTGGGCGCGTCGCCGAACGCCATGCGTCCGTCCTATGGCGTGATGCGGTTCCTGATTGGCAGCGGTTACACCGTCCTGCCGGTCAATCCTGGCCAGGTGGGCAAGGAAATCCTGGGGCAACCGGTGTTCGGCCGGCTGGCCGATATATCGGACGACATCGACATGGTCGATGTGTTCCGGGCTTCGGAAGCCGTTCCCGCTTTGGTGGACGAGATCCTGGCTTTGGAGCGCCGCCCGAAGGTGATCTGGATGCAGCTTGGCATTCGCAATGATCAGGCTGGCGCCAAGGCGGAAGCTGAGGGCATCAAGGTTGTGATGAACCGCTGCCCGGCGATCGATTATCCGCGCCTGTCGGGGAAGATCAGAGCCTTCCGCTGACCGGGTATCTGCCCTCTTCAGGAATGGCGTTCTCTCATCCGGCCGATCGAAGGCGCTGATGGCGATCTCTGACGATCCGTTCGGCAACTTTGTTCTTTGCACTCGACAACAAGCAAGGTGCATAGTCGCTGGTTAGGACGGACATCATCGAGGAGGAACCTGCATGACCGACGCCCCTGGCTTCAACACGCTTGCCGTTCACGCCGGCGCGCAGCCTGATCCATCGACCGGCGCGCGCGCGACGCCGATCTACCAGACGACCTCTTACGTCTTCAACGATGCGGACCATGCGGCGTCGCTGTTCGGACTGCAGGCCTTCGGCAACATCTACACCCGCATTATGAACCCGACGCAGGCCGTGCTTGAAGAAAGGGTGGCGGCGTTAGAAGGCGGCACGGCGGCGCTGGCTACGGCATCCGGCCATGCGGCCCAGATGCTCACCTTCCACAATATCATGCAGCCCGGCGACAATTTCGTCGCGGCGCGCCGGCTTTATGGCGGCTCGATCAACCAGTTCGGCCATGCCTTCAAGAATTTCGGCTGGGAAGTGCGCTGGGGCGATACGGACGACATTGCGAGCTTCGAACCGCTGATCGACGAGCGTACGCGCGGCGTGTTCATCGAAAGTCTGGCCAATCCCGGCGGCACCTTTGTGGACATCGCCGGTATCGCCGAGATTGCCCACAAACACGGCCTGCCGCTGATCGTCGACAACACGCTGGCGACGCCGTACCTGATCCGGCCGTTCGAACATGGCGCCGACGTGGTGATCCATTCGCTCACCAAATTCATCGGCGGCCATGGCAATTCGATCGGCGGCATCATCGTCGATGGCGGCACGTTCGACTGGTCGAAATCCGGCAATTACCCGATGCTGTCGGAACCGCGGCCGGAATATGCCGGCATCAAGCTGCACGAGACATTTGGCAATTTCGCCTTTGCGATCGCTGCGCGCGTGCTCGGTCTGCGCGACTTCGGCCCGGCCATCTCGCCCTTTAACGCCTTCCTGATCCTCACCGGCCTGGAAACGCTGCCGCTGCGCATGGAGCGGCATTGCGAGAACGCCCTGGCCGTCGCGCAGTGGTTGAAGGGGAACGACAAGGTCGCCTGGGTTAACTATCCCGGTTTGGCCGATGACCCAAACCACGCGCTCCAGCAGCGCTATTCGCCCAAGGGCAGCGGCGCCGTGTTCACCTTCGGTTTGAAGGGCGGCTACGAGGCCGGCGTCCGGTTCGTGGAAGGGCTGGAACTGTTTTCGCACCTAGCCAATATCGGCGATACCAAGTCGCTGGTGATCCATCCGGCGTCCACCACGCACCGGCAGTTATCGGACGAGCAGAAGGTGGCAGCGGGTGCGGGACCGGACGTGGTGCGGCTTTCTGTGGGCATCGAAGATGTCAAAGACATCATCGCAGATCTGTCACAGTCGTTTGACAAGCTATAAACGAGCTGCCTGAACATTGGCGGCTGGAGACACGCCGCCAATGACGTTTTTTGCCGCCATCAACACGACGGGGATCGAGCCGGAAGCCGGCGCGCCTGCGCCTGACCGCATTATTTCCGGCCAGCCGACCTTCCGCACCTGGAATGCCGAAGAAACGGCCGAGGGCCTCTGTGCCGGCATCTGGGAAGCGACGCCCGGCAAGTGGCGCATTGTCTATGACGAATGGGAGTTCTGCCACATCCTGAGCGGCCTTTCCGTCATCACGGAGGATGATGGTCAAGCGCGCACGGTCAAGCCGGGCGACAGCTTCGTCCTCAAGCCGGGCTTCAAAGGCACATGGGAAGTGCTTGAAACGACTCGCAAGGAGTATGTGATCCACCTTCGGCCGCAAGCCAGCTGAGGCGGCCCATGCGGATCTTCCTGATCAACCTCGATCACTTGCCGGATCGCTTGGCGTTCATGACGGCGCAGCTCGAGTCGCTGGGTTTGCAGGCCGAGCGGCTGGCTGCGGTTGAGGGCGACAAGATTGATCTGTCACCCTATGCCTCCTATAGCCTTAGACCGGGCGAGGTGGGCTGCTTCCTCAGTCATCGCGAGGCATGGCGCCGCCTTGTCGCTTCGGGAGCTGAACTGGCGCTGGTGCTCGAAGACGACGTGCGGCTCAGCCAGGATCTTCCGGCTGTGCTGCAAGCCGCCGCGAAGCTTGGCGCAGGCAATCACATCCTCAAGCTGGATACGTCCGGCCGTCCGATTGCGGTGGAGGCGAATACGCTGGCAGCGCTGGAACGTGTTCGCTTCGCGCGTCTTTGCAGCGAACATACGGGCACGGCCGGCTACATCATTTCCGCGAAAGCTGCGGGCGAATTGCTGGTACGATCAACGACGTTTTCCGAGCCGGTCGATCTCTTCATGTTCGGGAAACGCGCTGTGCTGGTGTCGAGCCCGTTGATCATCCAGGCTGTCCCGGCCGTCGTCGCGCAGGAAAAGCGGTTCCGCGCGGTTCATGGAACCGAAATGGGCAGCGTCATCCGTCACCATAGACCCGGCAACGCTTCAGTCATCACCAAAGTGTTCAGGGAACTGCGGCGTTGGCTTCGCAAGCTTGCGAAACTCGTCGCGTCCTTACCGAGCCGCCTACGGGGCACGCATCACTATCTACGTGTCCCGTTTGCCTGATCCACGCAGGCTGATCCTTTTGTCCGATTGCATCGGTACAACCTGTGCCTGGCCGACAACTTAACCCTGGCCGCGAACCTTCCAGCGACACTCTTGCGAAGCCGGGCAAGGGCACCTTATTTGTGTCTGGCAATTCCACTCTTCGATTCCCGTGATTCGGCCTGCTTGGCGACGGAAATCCCAGCCTGACAAAGGGACAAACCCATGAGAGATCCGGTCGAACGCGCCATGAGCCTCGTCCCCATGGTTGTCGAACAGACGAACCGTGGCGAACGCGCCTATGACATCTTCTCGCGTCTCCTGAAGGAGCGCATCATCTTCATCACCGGTCCGGTGGAAGACGGCATGGCGACGCTGGTTTGCGCGCAGTTGCTTTTCCTTGAAGCCGAGAACCCGAAGAAGGAGATCGCGCTTTACATCAACTCGCCGGGCGGCGTGGTGACGTCGGGCATGGCGATCTATGACACGATGCAGTTCATCAAGCCGGCCGTTTCGACGCTCTGCGTCGGTCAGGCCGCTTCGATGGGTTCGCTGCTGTTGTGCGCCGGTCATCCGGATATGCGCTTTGCGACGCCGAATGCCCGCATCATGGTGCACCAGCCTTCGGGCGGCTTCTCCGGCCAGGCTTCGGATATCGAGCGACATGCGCAGGACATCATCAAGCTGAAGCGCCGCTTGAACGAGGTTTACGTCAAGCACACCGGCAAGGATTATGAGACGATCGAGCGCACGCTCGACCGTGATCACTTCCTGACCGCCGACGAAGCGAGAGACTTCGGCTTGATCGACAAGGTCATTTCGAGCCGCGAAGCGATTGAAGACGCGGTCGCAAAGGCCTGACGCGCTTCCTTGCAGGTCCTGCCGCAGCCCGCGACTTTCCGCAGGGCTGCGGTATTTCTGTCACAATTTCTTGTTCCCTCAGCGAGTGCATAGGCCTACGTTAAGCCTATGTTGAGCTTATGGCGTGGAGATTCCATTCTCGGGAATCGGTACGCGGGAAATCAGGTGGGCGAGAAGACGTTAGAACCTTTGCTGTCGATCTGCCGGAATCGAAGCGAAGCCTAGTGCGCGGGAACAGCGACCATTGATGGTTGTTCAACAGTGAGCCCTCTGCACAGGACTTCTTCTCACCAGGAATGAGCAGCCGCTTTCGGGCGGGTTGAGCGAAAGGACGAGTTTGATGAGCAAAGTGGGCACCGGCGGCGGCGACTCCAAGAACACGCTGTACTGCTCCTTCTGCGGCAAGAGCCAGCACGAGGTGCGCAAGCTGATTGCAGGCCCGACCGTGTTCATCTGTGATGAATGCGTCGAACTGTGCATGGACATCATCCGCGAGGAGAACAAGACCTCGATGGTGAAGTCCCGCGAGGGCGTTCCGACCCCGCAGGAGATCTTGAAGGTTCTTGACGATTACGTGATCGGCCAGCCTTACGCCAAGCGCGTGCTGTCGGTTGCCGTTCACAACCACTACAAGCGCCTGGCGCATGCGACGAAGAACAACGACGTCGAATTGGCCAAGTCGAACATCCTGCTGATCGGCCCGACCGGTTGCGGCAAGACGCTGCTCGCGCAGACGCTCGCCCGCATCATCGACGTGCCCTTTACCATGGCCGATGCCACGACGCTGACCGAGGCCGGCTATGTCGGTGAGGACGTCGAGAACATCATCCTGAAGCTGCTTCAGGCCGCCGACTACAATGTCGAGCGTGCTCAGCGCGGCATCGTTTACATCGATGAGATCGACAAGATCAGCCGCAAGTCTGACAACCCGTCGATCACGCGCGACGTGTCGGGCGAGGGCGTTCAACAGGCCCTGCTCAAGATCATGGAAGGCACCGTTGCTTCCGTGCCACCGCAGGGCGGTCGCAAGCATCCGCAGCAGGAATTCCTGCAGGTGGATACGGCCAACATCCTGTTCATCTGCGGCGGCGCGTTTGCCGGCCTCGATCGCATCATCTCGGATCGCGGCCGCAAGACCTCGATCGGTTTTGGCGCAACCGTTGCTTCGCCGGAAGATCGTCGCTCGGGTGACCTGTTCCGCCAGGTGGAGCCGGAAGATCTCTTGAAGTTCGGCCTGATTCCGGAGTTCGTCGGCCGCTTGCCGGTTCTGGCGACGCTGGAAGACCTGGATGAGCCTGCGCTGATCCAGATCCTGACCGAGCCGAAGAACGCGCTGGTGAAGCAGTATCAGCGCCTGTTCGAGATGGAGAATGTCGAGCTGACCTTCCACGAAGGTGCGCTCTCGGCGATCGCCAAGCGCGCCATCGAGCGCAAGACCGGCGCACGCGGCCTTCGCTCGATCATGGAAGCGATCCTGCTCGACACGATGTTCGAGCTGCCGGCGCTGGAAGGCGTGCAGGAAGTCGCGATCTCAGATGAGGTGGTGCAGGGCAATGCACGCCCGCTCTACATCTATGCCGAGAAGGAGAAGGGCAGCGTCAGCGCCTGAGGCTCCCGCTTGAACCTGAATCAGCCCGCCGACGCCGCACTATTCGCGGCGCCGGCGGGCTTTTTCGTTTCAGTCCCTGGCGGCTCGAACCATCTTCCGCAACGGTGCGAAGGCGCTGGGAGCGGAGGCTTGAAACACTTGGTGGATATAGCCACCTAACACCCTGTCAGGCTGTTTCCCGCAAGATCCGTGCTGATAGGTGGCTGATGAAAAATCAGCCGTAGGCGGACCGCGGCATGGCCGTTAATATGAGACTCGCTTTCGGCCATCAGGCGTTGGCGAGGTGAAAGGCAAGACAATGACCAAGACTCCCCGCTCTTCCGGATCAGGAACGTTCGCTGTCCTGCCGCTGCGCGACATCGTGGTTTTCCCCCACATGATCGTGCCGCTCTTCGTGGGCCGTGAAAAGTCGATCAAGGCTTTGGAAGAGGTCATGGGCGCCGACAAGCAGATCCTGCTTGCCACCCAGATGAATGCTGCCGACGATGATCCGGCATCCGACGCGATCTTCGATGTCGGCACGCTTGCCAATGTGCTCCAGCTGCTGAAGCTGCCCGACGGCACCGTGAAGGTGCTGGTGGAAGGCACGACGCGCGCAAAGATCACCGAATTCACCGACCGTGGCGACTTCCACGAGGCGCAGGCAGTGACGCTTGACGAGCCGGAGGAAGAAGAGGTCGAGATCGAGGCGCTGGCCCGCTCGGTGGTTTCCGACTTCGAAAACTACGTCAAGCTGAACAAGAAGATCTCGCCCGAAGTGGTTGGCGCCGCCAGCCAGATCGACGATTATTCCAAGCTCGCCGACACCATTGCCTCGCATCTCGCGATCAAGATCCCTGAGAAGCAGGAGATGCTGGCGACCCTTTCCGTGCGCGAGCGCCTGGAAAAGGCGATGGGCTTCATGGAAGCCGAGATCTCGGTTCTGCAGGTGGAAAAGCGCATCCGCAGCCGCGTCAAGCGGCAGATGGAGAAGACGCAGCGCGAATACTACCTCAACGAGCAGATGAAGGCGATCCAGAAGGAGCTCGGCGAGGGTGAGGACGGCCGTGACGAGGCAGCCGAACTTGAAGCGCGCATCAAGAAGACGCGCCTGTCCAAGGAAGCCCGCGAAAAGGCCGATGCCGAGTTGAAGAAGCTCAAAACGATGTCGCCGATGTCGGCTGAGGCCACCGTCGTGCGCAACTATCTCGACTGGATGCTGTCGATCCCGTGGAACAAGAATTCCAAGGTGCGGCAGGATCTGGCCTTCTCCGAAGAGGTGCTCGACAACGACCACTTCGGTCTCGACAAGGTCAAGGAGCGCATCGTCGAATATCTGGCCGTCCAAAGCCGTCAGAAGAAGCTGAAGGGTCCGATCCTTTGCCTCGTCGGCCCTCCCGGTGTCGGCAAGACCTCGCTGGCCCGCTCGATCGCCAAGGCAACCGGACGCGAATATGTTCGCGTGGCACTCGGCGGCGTGCGTGACGAAGCCGAAATTCGCGGTCACCGCCGTACCTATATCGGCTCGATGCCCGGCAAAGTCATCCAGTCGATGAAGAAGGCGAAGCGTTCGAATCCGCTCTTCCTCCTCGATGAGATCGACAAGATGGGTCAGGACTTCCGCGGCGATCCGTCATCGGCTCTGCTTGAAGTGCTCGATCCCGAACAGAACTCGACCTTCATGGATCACTATCTTGAGGTCGAGTACGATCTGTCGAGCGTGATGTTCGTGACGACGGCCAATACGATGAACATTCCGGGTCCGTTGCTGGACCGCATGGAAGTCATCCGCATCGCCGGCTACACGGAAGACGAGAAGGTGGAGATCGCCAAGCGGCACCTGCTGCCCAAGGCGATCCGAGATCACGCGCTGCAGCCTTCGGAGTTTTCGGTTAACGACGATGCGCTGCGTTTGATCATTCAGACCTATACGCGGGAAGCCGGCGTGCGCAGCCTCGAGCGTGAGCTGATGAAGCTGGCCCGTAAGGCCGTGACCGAAATCATCCGCACCAAGAAGCCGTCGGTCGATGTGACCGCCGAGAACCTTGGCGACTATCTCGGCGTTCAGCGCTTCCGTTTCGGCCAGGCCGAGATGGACGATCAGGTCGGTGTGGTCACGGGTCTTGCCTGGACGGAAGTCGGCGGTGAGCTGTTGACGGTGGAAGCGGTCATGATGCCCGGCAAGGGCAAGATGACGGTGACCGGCAACCTCAAGGACGTGATGAAGGAATCGATTTCGGCAGCGGCATCCTACGTCCGTTCGCGTGCGATCGACTTCGGCATTGAGCCGCCGATCTTCGACAAGCGCGACATCCATGTGCACGTGCCGGAAGGTGCGACGCCGAAGGATGGTCCGTCGGCCGGTGTGGGCATGACGACGGCGATCGTGTCGGTCATGACGGGCATCCCGATCCGCGCCGATGTCGCCATGACCGGCGAGATCACATTGCGGGGCAGGGTGCTGCCGATCGGCGGCCTCAAGGAGAAGCTGCTTGCAGCCCTCCGCGGCGGCATCAAGAAGGTGATCATTCCGGAAGAAAACGCCAAGGATCTGGCGGATATCCCGGATAATGTGAAGAGCGGCATGGAGATCGTCCCTGTCAGCCGCATCGGCGAAGTGCTTCAGCACGCTCTGGTTCGCATGCCGACGGCGATTGAGTGGGTCGAGCCGGTGGAAACACCGAAGCCGATTGGCGAAGAAGCGGGCAAGTCGCTCGCCCACTAAGCAGGAAAAAAACGAGAGCCGGGCTTCCAAGCCCGGCTTTTTTCGTGTGAAAAGCCTTGGAAAAGCGGGAAAAGCTTTACCCCGGCGCAGATTCCGGCTTGGGTAAAGTGCTTGGGATCCCTAGAGTCCCGCCGGATTGAACTAGTTTTCGAGACAACACCTGAGAGAGGGAGAGATCGATGAACAAGAATGAACTCGTAGCCGCAGTGTCCGAGTCCGCTAGCCTGGGCAAGAACGAAGCTGCAGCTGCTGTCGACGCTGTCTTCGCTGCGATCACCGCAGAGCTGAAGAATGGCGGCGACGTCCGTCTCGTCGGCTTCGGCAACTTCAGCGTTTCCAAGCGCGAAGCCACCACCGGCCGCAATCCGCAGACCGGCGCCGAAGTGAAGATCCCTGCTCGCAACGTGCCGAAGTTCTCGGCCGGCAAGGGCCTCAAGGATTCCGTGAACGGCTGATCTGGTTTCAAACCAGTGGTTCACAAAGGGCGGGTCATTCCCGCCCTTTTTTATGCAGCGTGGCGATGAATGGACGAGCAGTCAGTCGGCTTGGCTGATGTTGTCGGACATGCGTTGCAGTACGCGGGAAACGACGCTCAGTTCGTCGTCACCGATCCCCGCCAGCACAAGCTCGTTGAAGTCGTCCGTCAGCCGCATCAGCTTCGCCGTTTGTTCACGGGCGCGATCGGTCAGGAAGATGCCCTTGGAGCGTCGGTCGCTTGAAAGCGCCACGCGGCGGATAAAGCCGTTCTTCTCCATGGCATCGATCAACGTCACCATTGAAGGCTGCTCAACTTCCATAAGCTTGGCCAGCTCCTTCTGGGTCGTTCCTTCGCGCCCGGAAAGGTAGAAGAGCAGACGTGAACGGGAAAGAGTGAGGTCTTGTGCCTTCAGCCGCGCATCGTAGAGCGTGCGCATTTTGCGCGTCACCACCCCGAGTTGCGGCATGAAAGAAGACCGCACGGAAGCTTCACTCATGGCCAAACGCCTTCAACGATATAAATAGGTTGCTATCTAATGCATAGCTAACATTTAGGTTGCGGAACTCGCGACTGGCTCAATGTGCCAGACGTTAGGGATCAAGGTCGCCGCTTCAGCCTCGATCACAGCTTCATCAAGCGCACTTCTTCTGCGGTATGGACGAGGTGTCGAGGCGTTCCGGCTTGCCGATCAAGTAGCCTTGCACGTCATCGCATCCCAGGCCCCGCACCAGTTCGAGCTGCTCCAACGTTTCCACGCCTTCAGCAAGTGTGGGCACGCACATGTCCTGTCCAAGCTGGGTGATGGCCCTGAGAACAGCCATTGCGTGGCTGTCGGTCACCGCGCTGGCAACGAAGCTGCGGTCGATCTTGATGCGGTCGATCGGGAAATCGCGCAGATGGGCGAAAGACGAGTAGCCCGTTCCGAAATCATCCATCGCAACCTTGATCCCCAAAGCGCGAATTTCACCCAGGATGTGGGCGAGCGCCTGACCATCGGCCACCAAAGCAGTTTCCGTCAACTCGATTTCCAGGCGATGAGGCGGCAACCCGCTTCGGTCGAGTGCGCTGACAATGTGGGCGCGCAGCGACGGCGACTTGAACTGCACGGGCGAAATATTGACGGCCACGTGCTGATCGTCGGCCCAACATGCGGCCTCGCGGCAGGCTTCTTCCAGCACCCACTGACCGATCGCAACGATCTGGCCGGTTTCCTCTGCAAACGGAATGAACTCCGCTGGCGATACGCGGCCGCGCGTTGGATGCTCCCACCGGATCAGCGCTTCGTAGCCGACGATGCGATCGTCATGCAGCGAAAGGATCGGCTGATAGGCGAGGTGGAATTGCCGCTGCTCGATCGCGGCCTTGATATCCTGCTCGAGCTGATGACGCGCCGCGATCTGCTCCAGCATGCCCGATTGGTAACAGGAAGCTTGTCCGCGTCCGGCATGCTTGGCCTCGTAGAGCGCAAGATCGGCGCGCTGCATCAGCTCGGTTACGTCCTGCGCATCATCGGTGCAGCACATGCCGATGCTGCATCCGATCGATAGGGTGAAATCCTGAATGAGAAAGGGTCGGCTCATGGCGTCGACGATGTTGTTGGCGACGCTCATGGACAGGTCGAGGTCGCCATAAACCAGAACCGCCAGTTCATCGCCCCCGTAGCGCGCAACAAAATCGTCGCCGCCGGTCACATCGCGGATCCGCTCGGCGACTGCGACCAGAAGCTCGTCGCCAACCGAATGGCCGAACGTGTCGTTGACGGCCTTGAACCGATCCAGATCGACCAGCAGCAGCTTGTAGCGGCGCTTGGGCGCAAAGCCTTCTTCCATGCGTTCCTGCAACGCACGCCGGTTAGCAAGCGCAGTCAGCGGATCATGATAAGCCATGTGTTCGATGCGGAGCTGCGCCTGACGCTCAGCCGTCTTGTCGTCGAAGGTAATGACGACACCGCCCTGCACCGGCCCACTGACGACTTCGAGCAGGCGCCCGTCCGCAAAACTGTGTTCGAACGTTTCGGACTGAGCGAGCTTCATCACGCTCTGAACGCGCCGGGTGATCCGCTGCCGCTCTTGCCCGTCCCAGGAACTGCTTTTCGCAAGCACACTAATCAGTTCGGAAACCGTCATGCCGCGATGAACGACGCCTTTGCTGATGTCGAACATCTTGAGGAAGCGATCGTTAAACAAGCGCAGGCGATGATCTTCGCCAATGAAAAGCAAGCCGTTCGACATGTTGTCGAGCGCGGTCGCCAGAATGGTCGTGTGGGCGCGTTCCTGGATACGCAGACGCTTGGAAGCGATCAGCGAAATCATTGCGCCGGCAAACAGGGTGAGTGAAGCGCCGCCGGTCAGCGCGCCTAGTATCGGGTTCAGATGCTCAAGGGTCTGGAAGCCCGGCACCTGCGTCAGGGAAACGCCGGAAATGGCAATGAAATGCGTGGCGCAAACGCCGGTGGTGAATAGAAGCGTCTTGACGACGCGGGTGTGAAAACGCCCGGTAATCGCCATCGCGGTGCCGTAACAGGCTGCACCCGCGAGGCAGGCGAGAACAGCCGCGGGCAGGGATTGCGTTTGCAGACATCCGACAATGGCCGCCATACCCGTAAAGTGCATGGCACCGATGCCAAGGCCGGCGATCGCACCCAGCGTGATGCGGATCGGCTGTCTCGGGAAAAAAACCGTCGCAGCCAGCGGCACGCCGACGGTTAGAACGCTGATGCCGATTGAAAGCAGCGTCCAATCTAAGTCGTAATTCATCGCGAGGTCGACACGATAGCCGAGCATGGCAAGGAAGTGGGTCGTCCAAACAGTAACACCTGCAACCACGGCGGTTGCGGACAGCCACCAGTAGCGGTCGGTTCCCCGTGTGCGCGCCGAGCGGCGCAACAAGCCGACGAGCAGCCAGGAACCGACAAGGCAGATCAGAAGGGCTGCGGCGACCAGCCCCAAGGATTGCTCGGTTGCGAGCCGCAAAAAGGATGCAGACATAGAAAAGGTCCAGGCACCCTCATCTGGATCAGGGCCGACCTTGCCGGTCGAACCTGTTCCTCGGCTGCCTGCCGCATCCCTCGCGAGGGCGCGCGCCAGGATCGCATCTAGCTAAGTCATACAGAGATGAAGAAAAGAGGCCAACCGAGCACGCATCGTCAATAACTGACGATGCAACTTTCGGCGTTGATTTTCGTAGCTGGCTAGTTTGTTCAACGCTTACGAAGGGCCGGAGCGGAAAGTGGACGCTCAACCGATATAGGTCTGCCGTCCGTTCCAGTCCACTATATAGACGGCCAATCCGCTTGTCGTCTTGATCAGCTGGCGTAAAGTCGCCTCGTCCATGAGGCTGAAGGCGGTGGAAAAGGCGTCGGCCATTGTTGCCGTCGGCGCAATCGTCGTGACGCGGCGATAGGTGAGGGGTACCGCACCTCTGCGGGGGTCCAGCACATGGCTGAAGCGGCCATCCCGGTCGAAGTGAAAGCCGGCACCTGAGGTGGTCGCGATCGCCTTGTCGACCAGGTCGATCACGGTGTCCGGCTCCAAGCCCATCTCGGTATCGGCCAAACCGACCCGCCACGGAAGGCCATCCTCTTTCGAGCCAATCGCGCGGTTTTCGCCCATGTCGACTAGGCTGCTGGTAACGCCTTCAGCCTTGAGCATGTCGACAATGGCGTCGGTGATGAAGCCTTGCGCGATGCCGTTCAAGGTCAGCGCCATGCCGGGACGCGAGAAGGCGATGCGATTGCCATTGAAGCGCACGGCATCGAAGCCGATGCGGGATCGGACTTGATCGACGTCCCGCGCTGAGGGGCCGGTCGGCTCGGCATCCGGCAGCGAGAAGTGACGGGCATACAGCGTCCACAAAGGCTGGATCGTTGGATCGAACGCGCCGTTTGTCGTCTGCCAGGCAGCGTGACAGGCGTTCAGGACCTGGACCAGCTCTTGCGGTGGTGTCGGCAAGGCGCCAAGGCGATTGAGTTCGCACAGGGTTGACGAGGGCCGGTAAAGGCTGAAGATGCCTTCCAGCCGCTCCACTTCGGTCACCACGCGGCGGAGCAGTGCTTCTGCTTTTGCCTTATCCGGGTGGTTCAGGATCAGCTTTGCCGGGGCGCCGAGCGCCTGTCCTCGCCAGATCACCGGCGAAAGCGACGCGCGTGCCGCGCCCAGCGTGCCGAGAAGCGGCAGACCGGCAGCAGCGGCCATGATGGAGATGGCGCGGCGCCGCGAAATCGGTCTAGCCATGATGATGCGCTCCCATGTCGTGAGGCTCACCTTCGGGCGGTATGGGATCACCATCACCGCCCTGCGCCGGCGCACCGCTTCCCAGGATGTATTGCTGCGGCACATCGTTGAAGCCGACGACGCGACCGCCATGCTTCGAGACGAAAGCGTTAGCGTCGCCCTCCTTGCTGAACGGCACGGCTTCCTCATTGCCCATGCCGCCGCGCTGCTGGCTCTCGATTACAAAGAACGCCGTCTTGGCATCGATCCAGTTTTCGGCTCCGGGCCGATCCCAGCTCGGCGCCTTGCTCATGTCGGACACATAGATCGCGGCGATGTTGCGCGGCTCTTCCGGCAACATGGTGAAGGCAAGCGCGTCGCGCGCCGACGAGAACCAGATGGCTTCCGGGATCTTGTCCAGGATGATCTGCCCCTTTGGCCCGGCATGTTCGAGAACGTTCATGCCGCAATAGCGGCCCATGGCCTCTTCCGTCAGCGCGAAAGGCGGCGGCATCTCCGCCACCTTCTCTTCCGAGCAGGCACCAAGCAGAAGCGAAGCCGCCAGCGCGGCGATTGCCCAAGCGGTTCTCATACTTCCCTCCGTGAAAACACGAGCGTCGAAAGGCCAAGCGGCACCAGCGTCCAGAGAAGGAGCGCTGCAAGCAGAACGGGTGCGGATAGGCCGGTATGGCCTGCAATGCCGGCCATGCCGGACAAGGCGCTGGCGCTGCCCGAGCCGAGGTTGAGCAGGCGATAGGCATCGGTCGGATTGGCGACCAGCAGCATATCGAGCAGCATTGGCGGAACCGTCTGGCCACGTGCCGCAACCAGCCCGCCGAGCAGCGCCATGTCGTAGATCAGCACGAAGAACAGCCAGATGCCGATCGCGATGCCGCCTGCCGTGCTGCGTTCCCGCGCAAGGGTGCTGACGAAATAGCCGATCGCCAGAAACACTGCGCCGAGCAGCACCGACGAGCCGACCATCGAAGCAAAAGAACGCCAGCTTTCCAGACCGATGTCGGGCGAACTCACGGCGAGTGCAGCGGCAGCGACGCCGTAGCCGAACAAGGTCGCGAAGGCGAGAATGGCGAGATGGCCGAGGAACTTGCCGAAGATGACCTCGCTCCGTCCCAGCGGATAGCTGAGCAGCAGGATCATGGTGCCGCGTTCGGTTTCGCCCACGATCGCATCATGCGACAACAGCAGCGCGATCAGCGGCACCAGGAAGATCGTCAGGCTCGAAAGGCTGACGATCACGATGTCGAGCTTGTTGACGCCGACGCTGCCCGTCGGCGCGCCGCCGAGAAACGACAGCGTCAAGGCGAGTGCGGCGAGCAGCAGGGTGGTCGCCAGAACCCAGCGGTTGCGCAGGCCCTCCTGAATCTCCTTGCGTGCGATGATGAGGATGTTCGTCATGGCTCGTTCTGACCGCTGAGGAAATGCGCATAAAGATCATCGAGCGTGGGCTCGGCGACCGTCAGCGCGGCAAGGCGTGATGGCTCGGCTGTCAGATCGCGCAGAAGGGCGATCTTGTCGGCGGCCCCGATGTTCGTTTCCCACGCACCGCTGCCGGTTCGCCACCACGCATCGCCATTCATGAAGGCCGGCGCATCCACGCCCTCGCCAAGCCGCACACTGATCTGTGTCGGCAATCGAGCAATGTGGCGCAATTCATTCAGCGTCCCGTCGGCGATCTTCAAGCCGCGATTGATGATGATGACGCGATCGGCACGGTCTTCGAGTTCGGTTAGCGCGTGCGAGGACAAAAGCACCGTCGTGCCATGCGCGCGCAGATCCGTGATGAGGTCGTAGAAGCTGCGGCGCAGCGCGGGATCGAGACCGCTGGTCGGCTCGTCGAGCAAGAGGATGCCGGGTTCGCCGAGCAGTGCCTGCGCCAGTCCTAGCCGCTGGCGCATGCCTTTGGAATAGGTCCGCACTGGCCGATCCGCCGCTTCGCGCGCCAGACCCACGCGCTCGAACAATGTGTCGGTGGATCTGAGGTCGACCCGCTTCAGCCGGGCATAGAAAGCCAGCGTTTCGCGCCCCGTCAGCGCCAGATGAAACGACACGCTTTCGGGCAGGTAGCCGAGCCGCTGGCGTACCGCGAAGTCGCCGCGCGCCGGGTCTTCGCCAAGCACGCGCACCTGGCCGGTCGTGGGGCGGATCAGGCCCAGCATCAGCTTGATCAGCGTGGTCTTGCCCGCGCCATTGTGCCCGACAAGCGCGGTTGTCTCGCCGGCATTTAAGGTGAAGCCCACATCGCGCACGGCATCGACCTTGTTGTAGCGCTTGGAGGCGCCGGTGATCTCGACGGTTGCGGTCATGGCTTGTCTTTCTCCGCAGCTCTCGGCGCCATCAGCGGATGGTTGTCGACTACGCCGCCGGGCAGGAGGGCAGGGAATTGTGATTGCGCCCAGCGGATCACCTGCACTGCAGGGCTCGTGGTCAGCAGCTTGGCTTGCGGAGAGGTCCACAGCACTTGGTCGACCAGATCGTTCGGCCGGTAGGGGTTGTCACCGATGCCGTCGCCATCGAGATCGAAGGCGGGATTATCGCTCCAAAAATTGCCGCGACCCTCGCTCGACCAGTCGATATAGCGGGTGCCGACATATTTGACTTGGTTGCGATTGTTGATGAAGGCGTTGCCGCTCATCGTGTTGCCTTCGGAACCGGCCGTGAAATGGATGCCGATGGAGCAATTCTCGAAGCTGTTGTCGAAGAAGCGGTTCTTGTTGGCGTTGTAGATGAAGACGCATTTTTCCGGCCCGAGGCGTTCGCTCGCGCCCGCGACCACGTCCTCTGCCTCAAGCTTCGGCATGCCGTGCTCGCTCGATTGCACGCCAGCCGACAGCCAACGCTCCACCGGCTGCATGCGGCCGATAAC
>NZ_DAMBUH010000001.1:52426-73561 GCF_032053605.1 Tianweitania sp. | reverse complement strand
CCCTGTTGCCGCGAATTTCCGAGCTGTTCGCCGAGTTCAGCAGCAAGCCATGATCGCGATCGCCATCCGAGACATTGCCGGTGATCTTTAGCCGGTTGGAGAACATGATGGCGTAGCCGACCGAGTTGCCGATCGAGACATTGTCGCTGACTTCGCTGTCATTGGTGTACATGTAGTGGATCGCGAAGCGCAGATCGCGAAAGGTGTTGCCGCTGAACGTGTTGTGTTTGCTGGCACTCGTCGCGATGCCGTCGCGGCCGAAGCTGATGTCGTTGTTGAGCAGCTTGGCGCCCGGCGCGTTCCAGACGGTGATGCCGCTGCCGGCCTCGCTCATGCGCCCGCTCTTCAGGCCAACGACGCGATTGTTGCGCGCGACTGAGTCGACAGCGCCGAAAAGATAGATGCCGAACAGGTTGTTGGTGACATCGTTGTTTTCCACGCGTGCACCCGTGGCAGACTGCGCGACGTAGATGCCGGAATCGCGCACCATCAGGTCGCGTCCTGATCCGCTGACACGCAAACCGCGCACGATCGCGCCAGGTGCGTTCACGGTGATCACGCTGCCTTTGCCGTTGCCGACCACCATGGCGCCTGGCTTGCCTTCAAGCACCATCTGCTTGTCGATCGTGATCGGGCCGGCATAGCTGCCTGCTTCAAGCGTGAGCGTGTCGCCAGGTGCAGCGTCCGAAATGATGGCTTGCAAGGCACGACCATCCGTTGGCGTAACCGTGAGGCTGGCCGCCAACGCAGGCGCGGGGAGGGCGGCCAATGTGGCCGCCATCCAGCGTGTTGTCGTCGCGAGACGCATGATCATCAGGCCGACTGCGGCTCGACGAACATGCGTCCCTTCATCTCCATGTGCATGGCATGGCAGAACCAGGAGCAGTAATACCACCACACACCCGGCTTGTTCGCCTTGAAGGTCACCGAAGCGGTGGCCTGCGGCGCGACTTCCATGTTGATGCCGTAGTTGATGATGGAGAAGCCGTGTGTGAGGTCTTCCACGTCGTCGATATTGGTGACGTAAACCGTCACCTCGTCGCCCTGCTTGACCGCAAACTGCTCCAAACCGAAGGCCGGTGCAGACGAGGTCATGTAAACGCGAACCTTGTTGCCGTCGCGGATCACCTGGCTGTCGATCATCAGGTCGATGCCGTCGGCCTGCGCCTGCTTCACAGCATCCGCAAACATCGGATCCGCACGATCCCAAACATTCACCGGGTTGATCTTCGATGAATGCACGATGGTGGCGTCATGCGGCTCGGCGAAAGAAGGGCTGTCATGCACGAGCACCATCTCGTCGCCGGAAATGTCGATGAGTTGGTCGTTCTCAGGCTTCAGCGGGCCGACATTCAGGTAGCGGTCCTTGGAGAACTTGTTCAGCGAGATCAGCCACTTGCCATCGGCTTCCTTGGTCTGGCCCATGGAAGTGTGGTTGTGGCCCGGCTGATACTGCACATCGAGCTTCTGGCGGATCGGATCGACCTTCTCGCCCTTGAAGGCGCGGATGGCGTCTTCGAGGTTCCACTTGCAGATCTGGCTGTCGAGGAACAGCGTCGTGTAGCAGTTGCCCCGGCCGTCATAGGCGGTGTGAAGCGGTCCAAGACCCACTTCCGGCTCGGCAACGACGGTGTCGCGCGGCTGAATCTTGTCGTCAAAGAGATCGTCGAACTTGCGCACGTCGAACACGGTAACAGTGGGCGACAGCTTGCCGTTGACCACGACATGGATGCCGTCCGGCGCGGTGTTGATGCCGTGCGGGCTGTTGGCCACCGGGACATAGCGGGTATAGGGCGAACCCTTGCTGCCGTCGATCACCGGCACGCCGCCCATCTCCTTGAAGTCGCCCTTGGCAACGGCTTCTTCGATGCGCTTCAGGTTGAAGATGACGATCCAATCCTGCTCGTTGGCGATCATCTCGGCGAGGTTGACGCCTTCTTCCGAGTTGTAGCAGGTCGCGAAGGCATATTTGCCCTGATAGTCGCAGTCGACATTGTCGAGGTTGCCGTCGATGGCCACCTGCCACGCAACCTTCATCGTGTCGCCATCGACGGCGCTGAAGATGGCCTGATACTGCTTCTTGTCGTCCAGGACCTTGCCGTCGTTCGGGATCGGCACGCCGTCTTCGCCATTGGCAAACACATAGCCGGTGCGCGGATATTTCTGAACGCGCAGGCCGTGAACCGTGTGCTGGTTCGGCAGCTGGATGATCTTGTCGCATTTCATGACGTCGAGGCGGATACGGCAAACGCGCGTGTTGGCCTTGTCGTTGGCGAACAGGTAGCGCCCATCATAGGTGCCTTCGGTGAAGGACGGATGCGGATGGTGCAGGTCGCCGTTGTGGTAGACGCCGCCCTGATCCTTGAGTGCCTCGATCGACTCCGGCAGCAAGCCTTCGGTCAGGATCTTGCGGCTCTCGTTGGTCTGACCCCAGCCCGTCGCGCTATCGCGGTTGAAGACGGGAATGCGCATCAGCTCGCGCATCGAAGGCATGCCGACGACGCGGACTTCGCCGCTGTGGCCGCCCGAGAAGAACGTGTAATATTCGTCGAGCTCGCCCGGCTTCACTTCCGTGGTGTGCTTCGAAGCCGACTGTGCTGCTGCCGGCGTAATGGCACCGCCGGTCAGCGTCACCGCGCCGCCGATGGTGGCCGCTCCGGCCGCCGCGATGGCTGCTGTCGACCCCAGCATCTGACGCCTGCTGAGGCGCATCTTGCTTTCTTCCATAGACATTCCGTTTCTCCTTGGTTGCCTATTCATGCGGAATTGCTGGCAGGCTGATCGGTCTTCGCGATCGGCACGCCTTTGTGAGTGATGACGGGTTTGGCAGGCGCTTCGCCGCGCGAGGCCGGCGTGGACAGCGCCATGAACTTCTCGCGCTTCAACCGCACCTGGATCATGTGCGGGCAGCGATGATCGTCGTGGTAGAGTTCCTGGCAGTGCATGCAGTAGATGCACTCGTTGACGTTGATCTGCCCTTCCGGGTGGATCGACTGCACCGGGCATTCCTTGGCGCAACGCTGGCAGGGCGAGCCGCATTCGGGATAGCGCTTCAGCCATTCGAACATGCGGATGCGGCCGGGAATGGCGAGTGCGGCACCCAGCGGGCACAGGTAGCGGCAATAGAAGCGCTCGATGAACAGACCGGCGGCCAGCATGGTCAGCGCGAAGATCACGAACGGCCATTCCCGCGCGAACTTCAGGATGATCGCGGTCTTGAAGGGCTCGACCTCGGCAAACACCTCAGCCAAAGCCAGCGAATAAAGCGACAGGCCGAACAGGCCGAGGAAGATGATGTATTTGATCGGCCAAAGCCGCTCATGCAGGCCCCAGGGAAGGCGGACCTGCGGCACCTTCAGCCATTGTGCGAGATTGTTGGTCAGCTCCTGCAGCGCGCCGTACGGGCAAAGCCAGCCGCAGAACGGTCCGCGCCCCCAGAACAGCAAACCGGCGGCGACCGATGCCCACAGAATGAAGATCAGCGGCGCCGACAGGAAGAACTCCCAGTTGAAGCCGTTGATCAGGGAGTTGAAGAAGGTGAGGACGTTCACCACTGAAAGCTGCGCATTGGCGTACCAGCCAAGCCAGACCAGCGTGAACAGCAGAAAGCCCCGCCGGATCCAGCCGAACATGATCGGACGCTTTACCAGCCAGTCCTGGAAGAAGAAAATGCCCGTCAGCACCACGAGGGCAACCGTGGCGATCGCAATGTTGATGCGGTTCATCTCCCACATCCGTACCCAGAGCGGCTGGCCGTCAGCGATCTGCTGATCGCTTAGGACCTGACCGGTATCTGCCGTCGCTGGTGCAGGTGAAGTGGAAGGCGCCGGAGTTGCCGCGGCCGGGGCAGGTGCCGGCACCTGCTCGATCGTCACATATTGGTCCGGCAGCGTGTAGCCCAAGTTGTAGGGCAAGACCGCCTTGTTGCGGCCTTCCGCATTTCGCTGCACCAGCATCTGCAATTCGAAAGGCTTGGTGACTTCGAAGGCAAAGTCGCTCGACACCACGAACAGGGCGATCTCGCGCAAACGTGGAGCGCCGTCGGCCGCAAGCGTGGGAATGCGCGTGTGGTCGCGATCGCGGAACCGCAACCCCTGACTATCCTGCAGCAACTCGATGCGATCGAAGATGCCGCCGCGCACATAGCCCGATCCCTTGAAGGAATAAGCGCCGTCACCGGCAACGAGCATCGCCGATTGGCCAGGCTTTAGCCGGGAGGCAAGACGGTCATAGGAAGTGTCGCCAAGCAGGCTTCGACCGATCGCCGGCACGCTAACGGGTGCAAGATAAAGGTCGATGAAGCGGTCGTCCGGATTGTGCGTTTCCGGCTTGTCCGCCGCAGCCGGCTGGTTGGCTTGGCGGAAGGCTTCCGACACTTCGCCAACCGTCATGCGCAGGCTGCGCACCGAGCCGTCGCCGATCAGCGTTTGCCAGTTGCTCGTGGCCGTCTTGGTGAGATCGAGCTTACGGATCTCCGTCGTCGTCGCTGCTGCCGTCGGCGCTCTGGCGTCGCTCAGCCGGTTGCTTCGTATGAGCTGAACCGCAGAGCGAGCAATGCTGTCGCCCATCACCAGAACCGTGACCGTCGCACCGCTGACGATATCCACCTGCGGCGGCCGCTCACTGCCCGTCGCGACGCGTCCCATGTCCTTGTCGACAAGGCCATTCAGCGCGGCGACGATCTTTGCTTCAGCAATGCCGATCAGCACGATCGGCTCATGATGCGCCACGATCTTGAAGCCGCGGATTACGCCCTTCGGATCGATGCCGACCACGATGTGGATCGGCTTGCCCGAATAACCGATCGAGTTCGTGAAATCGGAATTGAGGTAGGCGTAGCCGAGAAGCGAATCGCCCTTCTGAACCGGAACGATCTGTGGATCACCGATCGGCGCACCAAATCGATCCCCCCCTTCGAAAAGCTCGGACGGCTGCACCTTGTCCAGGAAGCTCGTCAACTGGCCTGCAGCGTGGCTCGGCCAAGCCAACAAAACAGCAATCAGCAGGGCGCCCAACAAGACGTAGAAATCGCGCGCCATATCGGTGGAAGAGCGAAAATGCACCATCTGATTTGTTAGTTCTGCGTCGCGAAACTCATATCTCGGACTGCTTATTCAGCTTGTCGGTGAGGGACTTTGCGGCAGAACAAACAAGCCGCATTAAGTTTGCGGCATATGCTTTTATCCAAAGGAAAAGCCCGCGCGTGCTGTGGGCGAGCCACATTGGAGACGCGTCATGAACCACCGCGAGCCTTGGATGCTCAACTCCATGGACGAATTGCTCGCCCAAGCCAAAGCGATGGAGCAGGAAGCCATCGCTGGCTACCACAAGCTGGCCGAGCGGATGCGGCAAGCCAAGCGCCCTGATCTGACCGCCGTCTTCGAAGCCTTGATCCGCGAGGAAGAAGGCCATCTCGGAAATGTCGAATCCTGGATGGAGAACAGTACCTTCGCTGCTCAGCTGGTTCAGCCGCCGTCGGAACCAATGTTCGATGATGAAGGCGCCGCGTTCGTCGCGCCCGAGCTTCTGGACGCTTATCGCGCCTTTGCTGTTGCCGTTCGAAACGAGGAACGGGCCTTCGTGTTCTGGACCTATGTGGCCGCCCATGCCGCATCAAACGAGATCCGACACGCCGCCGAGAAGATGGCTCGGGAAGAGCTGGGCCATGTCGCCACCCTTCGCCGTGAACGCCGCCGCGCTTTTCACGACCTGCGCGAAAAGCGCGAGCTCCAGTCCGTCGACCTGTTCCAGTTGGAAACGCAGCTAACCGACCATCTCAACCGTCTGGCAAGGCAAGTAGGTCCGGAAGAACACGCCTTACATAGCCTGGCAGAAAAAGCGGCCCTACGCGCCAAGGAAGCGAAGAAAGAAAGCCTCGGCAACAATGAATCTGTGGCAGACCTGCCTGAGGGAACAGCGGAGCGGCCACTAGCTCTCGCGGAATGGCTGCTCGACTTCTACCTCAACCGCGCTGAGAGCGAAGACGACGAATCGACTCGCCGTCATGCCCAAAGCTGCGCCGCGGATCTCGTCAGCACGATCTATCGGATGAACGGGCTATCGGGGACCGGCTAACAAAGGCAAGTCACGCTAAGAGCTCTTACGGCGTGCCCGTTTTGCGTCCCGATACATCCACATGGGTTTTTCGAAAGCATCGATTCACTTCGGCAAAACACGGTGATTCACAGATCGAAATTTGGTCGGGGAAGGAGGCAGCTGAACGGCAATCAGGCGAGAAAATGGTGGGCGATGAGAGACTCGAACTCCCGACATCCTCGGTGTAAACGAGGCGCTCTACCAACTGAGCTAATCGCCCTCAGCGCCGTTTCTGACCGGCGTGCTGCACGAAGTCCGTTACCAGTTTATACCAGAAGAAAATTCATCTTCTGCTTAAAGGGCTTTGGCTAACCCTTTGACGAGAATGGCGCGAGTGACGGGGCTCGAACCCGCGACCTCCGGCGTGACAGGCCGGCACTCTAACCAACTGAGCTACACCCGCGCATCTCGTGTCGCAACCGGTGGCCGCGACGTGGCGGTCAATTACGAAGTTCGTTCGGGGGTGTCAAGCGACCCTGGCAAAGAGTTTTGATGTTCCTGTGAATTCTTTTTCGAACGCAGCCGGCAGGGATCGTTTTCGCGGGTAGAAGGCCCTTGCTGCATCCAGACTTTTGGTCTTCGGCAGGTCGGGGTCGGCCGGCGCCATAGTGTCACTCGGTGACCGGGCGGCTTAGCGTAGGCCGGCCTTGCTGTTCATCGGTTGCGTATCGTGTTAACGGCGCAAGGACGCGTCTGGTGGACGCAAACAAGATCCACTCAGACAAGCACCAGTTCCTTTGTAGGCTGAAGGTGCGACGAAAGATCAAGTCGGGTGTATGAATAGACTGGTGACTGACAAGGTGCTGCAGAACCCCGCTCCGACCCCGAAGATCGCCTTTATCGTGACGGAAGACTGGTTCTTTGCATCGCATTTTCTGCCAATGCTGCGCGCCGCACGGCAAGCCGGGCTTGAGCCGGTGGTCATTACCCGGGTGAGGGATCATGCAGGTCTCATCGAGGCTGCTGGAGCCCGTGTGATCGCTCTGGAAGCAGATCGCCGCAGCCTCAATCCTCTCGGCCTTGTTTCGACTGTAACGAGGTTGGCCCGTATCCTGCGGCGAGAGAAGATCGACGCGGTCCATTGCATCGCCCTGCGTTCCATCCTTGTTGGCGCACCGGCGGCCCAGTTGGCTGGAATCAAGCGGCGGGTGTTTGCTGTCACGGGCGGTGGCCTTCTCAGTGCCAAGAAAGACCTTACCGGCCGCCTTGCCGATGCGGCGATCCGCTTGCCCATTCGCGGGCTTTTCCAGAGCAAGGAAACTCACTTCCTATTCGAGAACAGCGACGATCCCAGCCAGTTCGGCTTGCGGCCTGAAGATGCCAATGTGACGATTGTGGGCGGGGCGGGGGTTGATCCGGACCATCTGCAAGAGCTGCCGATGCCAGCCTTCCCACCGCTGCGCGTGGCGCTGGTTGCGCGTCTGCTATGGTCCAAGGGTGTCGACCTGGCCGTCGAAGCTGTCCGAATCGCGCGGGCCCAAGGCCATGACATCCGCCTCACGCTTTGTGGCGAGCCTGACCCGTCAAATCCTCGAGCCATCTCGCCCGCGCTTCTTGGTGAATGGTCGGCCGAAGAGGGGATTGAGTGGCGCGGCTTTGTTCGCGACGTTCGTACCGTCTGGCGAGAGCATCACGTCGCCTGCCTGCCGTCGCGTGGCGGCGAAGGCCTGCCCCGCACGCTTCTCGAAGCTGCCGCATGCGGTCGAGCCATCGTGACCACTGATGTTCCAGGATGCCGGCACCTGGTTCGGGATGGTATCGAGGGACGAATCGTCCCGCCGAACGATGCCCACGCGCTCGCTGATGCTCTGATTCAGCTATCGCAGGATCATGATGCCATGGTGCAAATGGGAGCCGCAGCGCGCCAGCGGATCCATCAAGGCTTCAGCGAGGCCGACATCATCGACGCCGTCGCGCAAATGTATGGGAAGCTGTTCTCAATCTTCGAACCGACCGGCGTCCAATCCGGCAGCCTGCTCGGTTCAGCGAAATCTTAGACCAGCCACGGCTTCTTGCGCCGCGGCGGGAAGGCAAGCTTGTATTCCTGATCGAGGTTCTCGAAATTGGGATTGTAGAACGGGTCGTTCATCAACTGCGGCTTCCACGTGTCGATCATGTACTGACACTCCGAGCGGAACCGCTGGACTTTCTCCGGCGCAAGATCAGAACCGCGGGAAACCGACTCGTAGTGGTAGAGTTCGGCAAAAGGCGTCCACAGGATGCGGTAGCCTGCCTGCCGCACACGCAAGCATAAATCGACATCGTTGAACGCGACTTTCAGGTCGGTCTCATTAAGCCCGCCGACCTCCAGGAAGACGCTGCGTCGAATTGCCAGGCAGGCCGCGGTCACGGCTCCGACATCGCGGACGAGCATTAGCTGGCCAAAGTAGCTGGAATCCTTTGACCCCTTTCCGTGACCGACATGCCCTGCCACCCCCGTCTCGCCATCGAAATGACCGGCGCCGAGTCGTACGCCGGCATGCTGGATACGATCATCGGCGTAATAAAGCTTGGCTCCCACGGCACCAACATCCTCACGGACTGCCAGGCTGACCATCTCTCGAAGCCAACCTTCGTGCATGACGTCGATGTCGTTGTTCAACAACAGGAGCACTTCGCCTCTGGCTTTACGGGCGGCTTCATTGTTCAAAGCCGAGTAGTTGAAGGCGCCGTCTATCCTGAGCACCCGGATACGTGAGTCGGTCGTCAGAGCGTCGAACAGAGAAAGCGTTTCGTCCTCGATGCTCTCATTGTCGACTATGATGATCTCGATGTTGTCGTAAGCCGTGCGATGAAGCAGGCCTTCAACGCACTGCTGAACCAACTGTGCGCGGTCACGCGTTGGGATGATGACGCTGACCAAAGGAGCAGGCGATGGCAGCGGCCATTCGATACGGTTCCAGGAGGGGACATGGGGATTGGCGACTGCCGTAGCCCCTTCGATGCTGGACGCCAGCTGGTTGTTGATCGACGTACGCGCAACCTTGATGCATCGCTCCAGTTGCGACTGCGAAAACGAACCACCACTCCGCTCCTGGCGCCAGTGGTACAAGATTGCAGGGATATGATGGATGCGCTCAGGCGAACAATGCTCGGAGTGGATCAGGCGGAGAACGAGATCATAATCCTGGCTGCCTTCCGCGCCGATTGTGAACCCTCCAAGCTGCTTTAATGTGCTGCGGCGATACACACCCAGATGGCTGATGTAGTTCTGGCCAAGGAGCTGATCATAGCTGTAGTCCGGCTTGAAATATGGATCGTAACGGCGACCGGTCTCGTCGATCTTGTCCTCATCCGAATAAACCAGCTCAGCATCCGGATGCGCGTCTAGGGTTACGGCCACTTCGTAAAGGGCATGCTCGGGAAGGATGTCATCGTGGTCAAGCAAGGCCACGAACTCGCCGGTTGCAAGCTCCAGTGCGCTGTTGCTCGCCGCAGAAATGTGGCCATTGCTCTCGCGGCGCATCCACTTGATGCGAGAATCGTCCTTGGCGAACACTTTCAGGAGCTCGGCGATCTGCGCAGACGGTGACGCATCATCGGCGATACACAGCTCCCAATGCGGATAGAGCTGCGCCTGGACCGATTGAATCATCTGCCGGAAGGTCTCGGCCGGCGTGTTGTAGGCAGGAACAACGATCGAAATGAGAGGCTTGTATGAAAGCCTGTCGATGTGTCTGCGAATGGAGCTTCGGTCTTCGTTGGAAAGCGTGTCATACAGCGCAATCCAATTTTGATAATCATCGGCGATCGCAGTTGAACTTGTGTCGCTGAGCGATCGTGCGACGCCGGCTAGAAGACCACGCAGGCCTTCACGATCATACCGATCCCGAAGGTACCACCAGCGTGCCCGCGTCAGGTGAGGCGTGGATGCCCAGTAAGCAGCTTTGAGGCTCAAGCGCGCGATGCGGCGCGCCGAAACAGGGAGATTAGAGCCCAACTTACGAAGGGGCGACGTTGACCTCCACATGCAGCTGCCTTCAATGACCTGCAGCGAAGTGCTCGCTATATGCAGGTCCTGGCGTAGCTTCTCTGCCTGCTCCAGCGCTTCTGACGTGAGAGCGGCGGTCTTCACCAGCTCAGACTCCAGCTGCTTTATACGGTGATGAGCCGAAAGGTTGTCGCGGCTTAGCTCTGCCACCTTGGCATCGTGAGCGCGATCGGCTTCATCCTTAGCGGCGCGCAAATCATGCAGAGTTGCCTCGAGCAAACGGTGCTGATGGTCCGCTTTCTGCCTTGCCACTTTCTGCGCAAAAGCTGTCAGGCGATCAGCACTGATGGACGCGGCTGTTCGTCTGACGACAAAGGCATGCCAGGTCAGATAGGAGGCGGAATGCTCTTCAACGGGCGCAAAGCCTTGTTCTGCGAAGCGCTGCAGCCACCAGAGCGTCGGCCGCACGTTGATGTGGGTTGGTTCCTCAAAGTCGTCCGGAGATGAAGAGAACAGGACGAGATCAGAAGCCGAGCAGAGATGGGCAAGCGCACGGCGACCGTCATCCTCGGTCATATGTTCGAGAACCTCAATGCAAGTCACCAAATCGTACTTGCCGGAGATCGTCTCGGTGAGAGATCCTTGCTCCGCATACTCGCGGATGTCCTGGCGCACCTGACTTATCGCAAAATGAGATATGTCGCGCCCGCGTGCTTCGACGCCTCGATGCCAGAAAGCTTCCATGAGGAAGCCGTGCGCGCAACCAGCATCAAAAACGGTGTTCGGCGAGAAAGCATCAATCAGCTGGCTTGCCACATTCGCGAAGAACTGTGCCCAAGCAGGTTCGCTGCGGTCATAGGGAAGCTTGCCGCAATGCGAACGATAGTAATCCGCATCGTAGACGGGATCGAGGTCAGCCATCGCAATTGCCTTCCTAAGCCGTGGGTACGGCATGCGCCTCGTTATAGGCCGCCAGAATTTCATCGAGAGGGCCGATGGCGCGCTGGCGCCCATGCTCCATCCACAAGCCGGTGGTACACCATTGCCGCAGGAGTTCTTCAGAATGCGAGGCCACCACAAGGAGGCCGGCTTCCCCGATGAAGTTGCGTAGGCGCTCTTTCGCATGCTGGAGAAAGGCGGCGTCGCCGGCGCCGATGCCTTCGTCGATCAGCAGAATTTCCGGTGTGATCGAAGTGGAGACAGCAAAAGCCAGCCGTGTGCCCATGCCGGCACTGTAGGTCCGCATGGGCATATTGAGAAACTCGCCAAGCCCAGAGCTTCGTCCAATCTCTTCAGAACGCTGCTCGATCTCCTTGCGGCTATAACCAAGCAGCATGCCGCGCAGGATGATGTTCTCCCAGCCGGAGGCTTCGGGATCCATCCCGAAGCCGATGTCGAACATTGCTGCGACGTCGCCTTCGACTTTGACGGAACCCGCAGTTGGCTCGTAGATGCCGGCCATGACACGCAGGATGGTCGACTTACCGGCGCCGTTGTGACCGATAAGCCCGATCCGCATGCCATGGGTGAGATCGAGCGACAGATTGTCGATCGCCCGGATCGTGACCTTCTTGCTGCCTGCGGTCGGCTTGATCTGGCCGCCGGTTACCGCGGCAAGAACGTTGTTCTTCAACGAGCGGCTGCTGACATCCAGGATGGGAATATCGACGGAGACGTTCTGCAGGGTGATCGCGGCCATATGACTTAAGCCCAGTATGCGATGCGGGCGCGGAAGCGCGAGAAGAAGGCCAGCGCCAAGACGCCCATTACAATCGTGATGCCGATGCAAACGAGCCAATTCAGCAGTGAGCCTGTCTGACCAAGCAGCGGATCGCGTGCAATTTCGATGAAGTGGTAGAAGGGATTGATGTTCACGAACACCGCCCGTTCTGGGATCTGCGTCGCACTCCAGAGGATCGGAGTCATAAAGAATGCAACCTGGATGATGCTGGCGATGATCATCGGAATGTCTCGGAAGCGAGCACACAGGGGGCCCAGGATCATCGCACAGAACATCCCGTTCAGTGCCATCAAGATGAGCGCTGGGACGGCGAGGAGTACCTGGAACCCCGGATTGATTCCGAACAGCACGGCAATGATGATGTAAATGACGAAGTTGTGCCCGAAGGCGATCAGCTGCGACCAAACAAATTGGAAGACGTAAACGCTGAGCGGTAACCTGATCTGCCGAATCGAGCCTGCCGCACTCGAAAACACGTTGCAGGACGCCGTGATGGTGCCGCCGATGAAACCCCACATGATGAATCCGATCGCCAGAAACGGCAGGTACTCTCGAATGTCCATTTTGAAGATCTGGGAATACAGGATGCCCAGGCCGGCCACCATGATGCCCATCGAGAGCGTCAGCCACAGCGGCCCTAATACCGAGCGCTGATAATGCCGGCGGATGTCGCGCCAGCCGAGGAACAACCAGAGTTCGCGCAAGCGAACACCTTCGCGCAAATCATTCCATACCGTGGCCAGACGGCCCGTTGCGGCATCCGCGGCATTGATCGCCAATACGCGCTGCGAGGAAGAAGCAGGCAAGAATCGTCCTTTACTCAAAAGCGCGCTATAAAGCAGCTGTAGACGCTAATTGTCGCCCAAGCAGCGTTGCAATCAGGCAGCCTGCTGGGCAAGCCGCTGCAGATACTTCCCATAATTGCTTTTGCCTAGAGCGTTCCCGAGTTCAGTGAGCGCAGCCGCGTCAATGAAGCCGAGGTTGAAGGCAATTTCCTCGGGGCAGGCGATCTTGAAGCCTTGACGATGTTCGAGCGTCCGCACGAACTCAGCTGCCTCCAAGAGCGAGTCCGGCGTGCCAGTATCCAGCCAGGCAAAGCCACGTCCCATGGTTTGAACGTTCAGGCTGCCTTCCTCCAGATAGACGCGGTTCAAATCGGTAATCTCAAGCTCGCCGCGCGGCGATGGCTTCAGATTACGGGCAAACTGCGAGGCACGACCATCATAGAAATATAGCCCGGTGACGGCCCAGTTCGAGGCAGGGTTCAGCGGCTTTTCTTCGATCGAGATGGCACGACCGGTCTTGTCGAAAGCCACAACACCGTAACGTTCCGGATCCTGCACGTGGTACGCGAAAACCGAAGCGCCATGAGCCTGATTTGCTGCGCTCTGCAGTCTTTGCGGAAGGCCGTGTCCGTAGAACAGGTTGTCGCCGAGGATCAGGGCGGAAGGCTCTCCGCCGATAAATTCCTCGCCGATCAAGTAAGCTTGCGCCAGCCCGTCCGGGCTCGGCTGTTCCTCGTAGGAGAAATTGACCCCCCACTGCGACCCCGAGCCGAGCAGGGCCTTGAAGCGAGGAAGATCGTGCGGGGTGGAGATGATCAGGATGTCTCGAATGCCTGCCAGCATCAGTGTCGACAAGGGATAATAGATCATCGGCTTGTCGTAGACCGGCAGCAACTGCTTGGACGCCACCAAAGTCATTGGGTGCAAGCGTGTACCGCTACCGCCCGCAAGGATGATGCCCTTCATGATACCTGCTCGTCCATATGTTACTCTATAGAGCGCGCTCATACCGGCGGCATCCGCATAAAACCAGAGGAAACTACGGAGAGCTGCCTGACGGCTGGTGGTCAGCGCTTCACTTTGTGTTAAGAAGACACCGGGTGTTAAGAAGACACCGGCTCGTTTAGAAACTTGCCTATGCCACCGCATGCTCGTCGCAACGGCAGGCGACGCCATCCATTTTCCACAAGGCCCGCTCGCTCGTTGCCATTCCCCGCGATCAAACAAGCCAGCGCTGATGAGACCTTGCTGACGCCGCAGACGATCGTCAGCGTGCTCGTGACCTACAACCCGGATTTAGATGGGTTCACGCAGGTGCTGCACGCGCTTGTTCCTCAGGTTAGCCGTTTGATTGTGGTCGACAACGGCTCGTCAAAGTCCGAGGTGGTAGCTGCGCTTGTAGAGGGGATCGATGCCACGTGGATGCCGCTTGGCCTCAACGAAGGCTTAGCATCGGCGCAGAACAGAGGCTTGCAGGTGGCGCTAGATTCAGGAGCTGCGGGCGTTCTGCTGATGGACCAGGATACGGTCCTCCATCCCGATGTCGTTAGTTCCTTGACCTGTCTGCACAACCGACTTCAAGCGCAAGGTGTGCCGATTGGATCCGTCGGCAATGCATTCCGCGACACGCATGACGGCAGGATTGCCGCCGTTTGGCGGGCAAAAGGATGGCGTGTGGTTCGCACAACAGTTCAGGCCAACGATCCCGATCCAGTTGAAGCGGACTTCGTGATCGCGTCCGGCTCGCTTCTTCCTGCCCGCGTGTTGCGGGACGTTGGCTTGATGGACGCCCCGTTGTTCATCGATCTGGTTGATCTCGAATGGGGTTTTCGCGCGACGGCGCGCGGCTACCGGCACTTTCAGAGTGCGCAGGTAGTCATGGATCACACGATCGGTGCTGGGCGGGTCAAGCTCGCCGGCCGCAACATCTCCCTTCACGCGCCTATCCGCAATTATTACTGGGTCCGCAATGCGCTTCTGCTTGCCAAACGGTCCTACATCAAACCTGGCTGGCGCCTGTTTTTTGCTTACCGAGCCATTGTGTATATTGCCGTTTACACCTTGAAGGGTGAGGCAAAGTCGAAGCGATTGCGGTTGATGCTTCGCGGTTTTCGGGATGGAATCATTGGGCGTGCTGGCGCTCTCTGAAAAGATGGCCCGCTTATTGCCGCGGATGATACGCCGAAGCAGCCACCATAGATGAATTCGCCAAACATACGTCCAGGCGATCCTAGCCCTCCCAAGTTTTCCCCAGCCTCGTTGCAAAACGAATCGACCCGACGAAATCATGATGGTAGCACGTGCTACCATGCCGGATGCCCGTCCTACCTCCATGCAGAAGATCGCCGATGCCGTTGGCGTGTCGCGTGCGACTGTAGCTAACGCGCTGTCGGGCAGCGGTCGCGTTTCGGTCGAGGTGGCTGACCGTGTTCGTGCTGCCGCAAAGGCTATGAACTATGTGCCCTCGCATGCAGGGCGTGCACTGAGGACGGGTCGCAGCACGCTGTTGGGCCTGGTGGTCCCAGACTTCTCCATGCCGCTGTTTCCCGACTTTGTGCGTGCTTTCGAACGCGCTGCCCACACGTAGGGCATGGCGTTGCTGGTTGGCGACGCAATGAGCGATCCGGCGATGCAGACGCAGCGTGTGCAGGACTTCCTGGGCCGTGGCGTCGAAGCCCTGATCGTCATTCCGCTTCGCGGTGCTCCCTTTGATGCAGGGGCCTTTTCCGTGCCGGTTGCAATCGTCGATAGCGGCAGCAACCCTGCTAACATGGTCTCATCGGACCACCGGGAAGGTGGGCGCTTGGTGGCGCGGCATCTGGTCGAGCTTGGCCATATGAACGTGCAGATCCTCCGTTCGGCGGCACAATCCTACGTGTCGCAGGATAGGGTCGCCGGAATGCGCGACGTGTTCGACGAGGCTGGCGTCGACTGTCGTGAGGATGGTGTGCGGCCTGATTTCGAAAGCGGGCGCCACTTTGCCCTTGGATGGCGCATGGGTGAGGCGACTGCGATCTGTGCGGCCTACGACGCGATTGCCGTCGGTGCTATTTCCGGTTTGTTGGAGCGCGGCGTTCGCGTGCCGCAAGATCTGTCCGTCACGGGTTTCGACGACTTGATCTGGGGTCGTATCGTCAATCCACCGCTCACGACGATCCGCCAGGATCTCACTTCCATTGCCGAGCACGCGCTCGCCGTTGCCACCGGTCGCGCCAGCGGCTCGTGGCTTTCACCGATGACGCTCGTCGTCCGCGCTTCAACTTCTGTTCCCCGCTTCTCTTCTTGCGAAAGGAAAATCGCATGACCGCCCGCAACATCCTGGCCTTGGGTGCAATGAGCCTGCTTGCGCTAGGGTCCAGCTCGGCCTTCGCCCAGCAAAAGACCCTGACCATCTCCGTCTACGGCATCGCACAGGACGCCTATAAGACAGCGCTCTACGATCCGTTCGAAGCCCAGTGTGGCTGTAAGGTGGTGGTTGAATCGGGCACCGCTTCGGAACGTCTGGCCAAGCTCGAAGTGAATGCCAGCGCGCCCGCGGTCGACGTCATCGCTTTCTCGGACGCCAACGCGCTCGAGGCTGCAAACAAGGGTTTGCTCGCGCCGATCGATCCGGGAAAGGTGCCGAATCTCGCTGAGATCTACGACTTCGCCAAGGATCCGCTCGGCAACAAAATGGGCGTCGGCTACACGTTCTACGGCACGTCGATCGTGTATCGCTCCGACCTCGTGAAGATCGAAAGCTGGCTCGACCTGTTCAAGCCGGAACTCGCGGGTCAGGTGGCGCTGCCGAACATTACGGGCACGCAGGGCCCGATCACCCTGTTCATGCTTCAAAAGGCGATCGGCAAGGACGATCCGAAGTTCGCTGATGCGATCGATCTCGTCGCCGAGCACAAGGGCGATGTCGTGACCTTCTACAACAGCGGCTCGCAACTCACCCAATTGCTGCAGCAGGAAGAAGTCATCGCTTCGGTCACCGGCCGCTTTTCTTGGCCGAGCCTCATGAAGCTCGACATGCCGATCGCCTGGGCGACGCCGAAGGAAGGCCAGACGGGCGGCATGAACGTGCTGGCTTTGGTGAAGGGTGCCAAGGACCCTGAACTTGCACAGCAGTTCATCAACTACTGGCTCTCTGCCGAAGTGCAGCAGAAGCTGGCCGAAGGACTAGTGGACAGCCCGGTGAACACCAAGGTCACGCTGCCCGAGAATAAGGCCGAAGGCCTGACCTACGGTGCGGACTCGGCAAAAGCCATCAACTTCCTGCCGCCGGCACAGCAACTTGAAAACCGCGACGCTTGGCTTTCCGGCTGGAACAGCAAGGTCGCCAACTAACCGCCCGCGAGGGTTTGAAGGGCGGTCGCGCGTCGGCCGTCCGGAGATCGCCATATGTTCGCTAACCGCCGTCTCGGCATCCTGCTACTCGCGCCCGCGACGTTGTTCGTGCTGGTCGGGTTCATCATCCCCGTTTTGATCCTGCTCGCTGGCGCGTTCAGAACAGGCGATGCGTGGACGTTTGCCAACTATACCGACTTCTTCTCGCAGCCGCTCAACCGGGAAGTGTTCCTGCGCACCTTTAGGCTCGGCCTGATCGTGACAGCGGTATCGGCCGTCCTCGGCTATGGCGTGGCGATGGCGGTTGTAGAGGCTGGGCCGAAATCAAAGGGGCGGCTTGTAGCGCTCCTCGTTCTGCCGCTGATGATTTCGCCTGTCGCTCGAACCTATGCCTGGCTGGTGATCCTGGGCCGAACCGGCTTCGTGAATGTGGCGCTGACCTCGATCGGCGCGACGGATGCGCCGCTGCGCATCCTGTTCACCGAAACAGCCGTCTTCATTGGTTTGATCCAGCTGTTCTTTCCGCTGATGGTCCTGCCGCTCATCTCGTCGCTGGAGAACATGCCGCGCGACGTCGTGCCGGCGGCGCGCGTGCTTGGTGCCAGCTGGTTCTCCGTGTTCTTCAAGGTGATCCTTCCTTTGACCCGCGAAGGCCTCGTGGTCGGCGGCACGCTGGTCTTTGTCGGCTCGCTCACCGCTTATGTCACGCCGGCGATCCTCGGCGGCTCCAAGGTCTTGATGCTGGAAACGCTGCTTTATCAACGCGTTTCCGTCGCCAATGACTTCGCCTCGGCCGCCGTGATCGCCGTGATCCTGATCGTGATGTCGATCCTTACAAACATCCTGCTGAAGCGGCTCGCTTCGGTGCGGCGGAGGCGCTGATGCGGTTCGCAGGAAATACACTTCTCACCCTGGTGCTGATCTTCCTGATCGGTCCCTTCGTCATCATTTGCATCGCTGGTCTGTCTGGCGGCGAAACGCTGGCTTTCCCGCCGCAAGGTTTGTCGCTGCGCTGGGTGCAGCGCGTGTTCGAGATCGAGAGCTTTCGATCCGCTTTCTGGCTGTCGATATCGCTGGCGATCGGCTCGACGCTGCTTGCGCTGATCCTCGGCATCCCAGCCGCTTATGCGCTCGACCGCTACAATCCGCCGATGGCGGAGACCATCCGCAACATCGTGACCGCGCCGATCATCGTGCCGGGTATCATTGTCGGCCTGGCTCTGCTGCGCCACCTCGTCGTGCCGCTTGGTATCCCGATCACGCTGGCGCTGATCATTGGCCACACCGCGCTGCTGGTCCCTTATGCCGTGCGCGTCGTATCCGCGAGCCTGATCAACCTGCGAACCGATGTGGAGGAAGCAGCCGTGATGCTGGGTGCCACGCGGCTGCAGAGCTTCTTCAAGGTGGTGCTGCCGAATATCCGCTCCGGCATCCTCGCCGCCTTCATCATCGGCTTCATCACATCGTTTAATCAGGTTCCCATATCGCTGTTCTTGACCGGTCCGGGCATCACCACATTGCCGATTGGCATGATGTTTTACATGGAATTCAACTTCGACCCGTCCGTCGCGGCCTTGTCCGGCCTGCTGGCGATCATGTCGCTCGCCATCGTGATGCTGGCCGAGAAGCTGCTGGGACTTTCGCGCTATGTCTGACTTTCTCAAGCTCGAAAAGCTGACGCTGAACTATGGCGGCCCAACGCCTGCGGTGGAGAATCTGGATTTCTCCATGCAGGCCTCGGAACTGGTCGCGCTGCTGGGTCCATCCGGCTGCGGCAAGACCACGACGATGCGGGCCATCGCCGGTCTGATGAAGCCGGCCTCCGGCACGATCACGCTCGATAGCCGAGACATCACCCGCGTGCCAGCAAACAAGCGTGGGGTCGGGCTGGTGTTCCAGTCCTACGCGCTGTTCCCGCATCTCAGCGTCTTCGAGAATGTGGCGTTCGGCCTGCGGCTTGCCCGTGTGTCCAGCGCCGATATCAAGCGGCGCGTGGATGCGGTGCTTGCATCTGTCGGCCTGTCGCATCTGGCCGATCGGCAGCCCCGCGAACTGTCCGGCGGTCAACAACAGCGCGTGGCGCTTGCGCGCTCGATCGTTGTCGAGCCGAAGCTGCTTTTGCTCGACGAGCCGCTTTCAAATCTCGATGCGCGGCTGCGGCTGGAAATGCGCTCCGAACTCTCGCGCCTCCAAGACGAACTCGGCATTACGATGATCTATGTCACCCATGACCAGGCCGAGGCGCTGGCGCTTGCCGACCGGATCATCGTGATGCGGGAAGGGCGCATCGAGCAGTCGGGAACGCCGGAAGACATCTACGAGCGGCCGGTCTCGATCTTCGTCGCCAATTTCATGGGGTTCGAGAACTGCTTCGAGTTGAGTGGCGGCAAGCTGAAGGGTATCGCCCCCGTCGGCTTCGAAACCGGGTCCGCTGCCGGTGTCGCTTGGCGTCCGCATGCCGTGGCGTTGGGGCAGGGCGCGCATAAGGGCACGGTGGTCGGCGCGAGCTACCTCGGACAGGTCGTGGAGTATCTTCTTTCAACCTCGCTCGGCGACATAAAGGCGGAAGCGCCGGCATCCGCGCCGCGCCACGGGATGAGCGAAGAGATCGCCTTCGACCTGCCGCAAGCCGGCGCGGTTCTTCTGGCACGGCGGTGAGCCTCTTGTCGCCAAACGCTGGCCCCGTCTGGATCGACACGGATATGGGCTTCGACGATCTCGCCGCCATCCTGATGGTGGCGGCATCACGCCCCATAGCAGGCCTGTCGCTGGTTGCCGGCAACGTCATTCTGCAGCAGGTCGAGCGCAATGCATTGGCGGCAGCCGCCGAGTTTGGCTGGGACTTTCCGATCCACCTGGGCGCTGCAGAGCCTCTCAGTGGCAGACTCGCGACCGCCGACTATGTTCTTGGTTCCGACGGTATGCCGGGCAGGGGCCGCAAGCTCCTGTCGGTGGAAGGCAACGCTTTGCCGGATGCCACCGGCGCCATCGCCCGCTTCATCGAAGGCGGCGGACGTGACATCCTCGCTATCGGCCCGCTGACCAATCTTGCGCATCTTGCCCAAACGCGGCCCGATCTCCTGACGCTCCCCGATCTGCGTCTAGTCTGGATGGGCGGTTCAGCTGGTCCGGGCAACCATACGGCTGCTGCCGAATTCAATGCCGCTGTTGATCCTGAGGCCATCGCCATTCTCATCGATGCCGGTGCGCGCATCTGCATGGTGGGCCTCGATTGCTGCCGTCAGGTGGCGGTGACGCTCGATGATGTCGAGCCGCTACGCGTCCAACCATCCGAACGCGCGCAACTGCTTGCCGATTTGCTCGAAGGCTATGTCCGTATCGCCGATGACGGCCGTCGGCCGATGGCGCTCTACGATCCAGTCGCAGCTGCGGCGATGGTTGATCCCGAGAGCGTGATCTTCGCGCCAGCGCGGCTCGATGCGGAGTTGAACGGCACGCTGACGCGCGGCATGACCGTTATTGAATGGCGTGCCCGCAAGGCCGAACCTAACGCGCTGATTGCGACGACGGCTGATGCGCCCCGCATCCGTGCCCTGATGCAGGCAGCCCTTATACACGCTGCCGAAGGATAGAACCGATGACCCAGGCTGCATCTTCCATCGAACCGCAGGATCTCAACGCCCCGGAGTTGCGCGATCGCGCCGTGAATGCTGCAACGTGCCGGGCGCCGTTCGATATCTTGTTGATCAATGGCCGGCTTGTGGATGTCGCAACCTCAGAAATCCGCGACGCCGATATCGGCCTTGTCGGGCCATTGATCGCCTCAGTTCATCCGCGCGGAAACCGCTTGGACGCGGCCAAGGTGATCGATCTTGCTGGCGCCTTCATCGCGCCGGGACTCATCGACATGCACATGCATATCGAAAGCTCGATGTGCACACCGCGCCGTTATGCCGAAGTGGTGGTGCCGCAGGGAACGACGACCGTCGTCTGGGACCCGCATGAAGTCGGCAATGTTGCAGGGCTCGACGGTGTGCGCTGGGCGACGGAAGCCGCAAGCGATCTGCCGCTACGCGTGCTGACGCTCGCACCATCCTGCGTGCCGTCCGCGCCCGGCATCGAGATGGCGGGCGCCGAATTCAACGCGTCCGAGATGGCCGAGATGCTGTCTTGGCCGACGATCCACGGCGTGGCGGAAGTCATGGACATGCGCGGCGTGCTCGACCGCTCACCGAAGATGCGTGGCATCGTTGATGCCGGCCTGGCCTCTGGCAAATTGGTCTGCGGCC
>NZ_DAMBUH010000001.1:20619-52416 GCF_032053605.1 Tianweitania sp. | reverse complement strand
AGGGCGCGGATCTCCAAGGCTTCGCCGCAGCCGGCATCGCTTCCGACCACGAAATTACTTCGGGCGACGACGTGCTGGAAAAGCTGCGGGCCGGCTTTACCGTAGAGCTGCGGGGCTCGCACGATTATGTGCTGCCGGGCGTCGTGGCAGCCCTCAAGACTTTGCCGCAAGTGCCGCAAACGCTGTCGCTTTGCACGGACGACATCTTTCCCGACGATCTCGTTAAAGTCGGCGGCATGATCGATCACATCCACCGCCTCGTCGGTCACGGCATGCCGGCAATCGATGCACTGCGCGCTGGCACGCTGAACGGCGCCATGCGCTTGGGTCGCGAGGATCTGGGGCGCGTCGCTGCGGGACGTCGAGCAGACATCGTGGTTTTGGCGGACCTTGAGAGTTTTGCTGTGCAGCGCGTCTTCGTGTCAGGCAAGCAAGCCGCGCGCAACGGCCAATTGCTGGCAGGAACACCCGGCGAGCCAACCACCGCCTTCACCGATACTGTGAAGCTTGCCCCGCTGACGGCCGAAGATTTCACCCTCTACGCGCCTGCAGAAACTGGCGACACGGTCGAGATCAACACCGTTTACCGTCCTCGCTTCACCGAATGGCAGCGGCTGACGGTGCCCGTGGTGAACGGCGTCCTTGATCTGCCCGAAGACAAGCTCGTCATGGCCGTGGTGCATCGCCACGCCAAGCGCAGCGCCCAGCCGAGCCTCGGCGTTCTGGACGAGTGGGGATCCTGGACCGGCGCAATCGCCACAACGATTGCCCATGATAGCCACAACCTGAACGTCTTTGGTCGCGATCCCGCCGATATGGCCGCGGCCGCGAATGCGTTGATCGCCTGTGGCGGCGGCATGGCGGTGGCGAAGGACGGCAAGGTGATCGCGCTGCTTCCGCTTCCCGTTTGTGGATTGTTGTCCGACGCACCGGTTGCCAAGACCGCCGAGGCGCTCACAAAGCTGCGCGATGCTGCGGCTGAAGTCGCAGACTGGCTTCCGCCCGTGCGAACCTTCAAGGCTCTGGTCGGCGCAAGCCTCGCCTGCAATCCTGGTCCGCGCGTCACCGACATGGGCATTGGCGACGGCGCGACAGGTGAACTGCGTAGCCTGTTCGACCTGCACCAGTTCTAGAAGCGCCACTGGTATTTAGCGCCATTCCATCACGATAGTCGTTGAAGCTCACGCCACCTTCAGCTATGCACGACCTGCGCGATCCGCGCCCGGCATGCACCCGTAGCTCAGCTGGATAGAGCGCTGCCCTCCGAAGGCTGCTGTCAACGGTCGATGGTGTTTGGGAGATACAAAAAAGAATCTTGTTTACAAGGGTTTGCGTGAGAAGCCGGTGGGCTTTCAACCTACAAGTTTTTCGCGTAAGCATCGCGTAAGCAACAGGCACCCGTAGCTCAGCTGGATAGAGCGCTACCCTCCGAAGGTAGAGGCCACACGTTCGAATCGTGTCGGGTGCGCCATTTCATTACCGCGAGAAATTGGATGCTCGGCGGCTTAATTAAACGAGCTAAGACCAGGCATTCGACGTAGATTGACTCCGGCTTAGTTTAGACCACTCAGAAGCTGCTAGAGGAGCAATGATGAAGCGGTCTCCTCGCAAGTAGGCCTTATTCAGCATCGAGATCGCTTCATCCCCGACGGCGTTCGCCCCTACCTTCGATTTTGCCACCAAGCTTTTCAGCGCGGCATCGACCCAAGCGCGTTGGATCGCGCGCGACAGCTCGGACAGGAAGGTACAACAAACGTCTAAGATGACGAAAAACTGGGTCTTGCTTGCACCTGTTCCATCAAGTTTTGAATGGAGTTTCTTTTGTGCGCATTTCGGCGATGTCCCAGTATCAAGCACGATCCATTGAACAACCTTTGACCGAAGTAGGTCGGTTTCGGCGAGGCTGCTTACAGGTACCAGCTTCCTCAATCCTGAACGGGAGAGATGGTGGATGCCCAAACGGCAGTTTTATCGGCGCTGCTCCACTGAAGCGGACATTTACTGCCACTGGTGATGCCCGTAGGTAGAGATGTTTCATAATCCGTTCGGCTTTCTCGTTCGTGAGGGCAAGCACCGCCTATGTCCCTCTTTCATGGTTTATCGGCTTTCCCCCTCACACCTACCGATAGGGCGGGCAATGTGGAGAAGGCGCTACTTGGCCGATTGCTCGACCGGATAGTTGCAGCTCAAGCCGACAGCATTGGATTGCTTGGCAGCACTGGAGGATATGCCTACTTGTCTCGCGAACAACGGCAAGTCGCTGTCCGCACGGCCGTGGATCATGTCGCCGGACAAGTGCCGATCATTGTCGGCGTCGGTGCATTGCGAACGGATGTTGCGGCTGAGCTTGCGAAAGACGCCAGGGCGGCTGGTGCGGATGGCTTGCTGCTGGCTCCAATGTCCTACACGCCTCTCACCGACGAAGAGGTGTTCCAGCACTTCGCAGCCGTGGCCGAGGCTGGCGAACTGCCGCTTTGCATCTACAACAATCCCAGCACCACGCGTTTTAGCTTTACGGACGACCTGATTATACGCCTTTCAAGCCTTCCCAACGTTAACGCCGTGAAGATGCCGCTCGCTGCCGATGGCGACTTCAGGGGAGAGCTGCATCGGCTTCGCGCGCGGACACCCGGCAGTTTCTCGATTGGCTATAGTGGCGACTGGGGTGCTGCCGATGCGCTGCTGGCGGGATGCGACACATGGTATAGCGTCATCGCAGGGTTGTTGCCCGAAGAAGCCCTTGCACTGACACGGGCGGCAAAAACCGGCGATCGGAAGACCGTCGAGCGCCTTAACGCGGCGCTTCAGCCGCTATGGACGTTGTTCCAAAAGTTCGGCAGTTTCCGTGTGATGTATGGGATCATAGAGGCTCAGGGCGTCGGCAGGATTTTGCCGCCTCGGCCGATCTTGCCCCTCCCTTCCAGTGAGCGTGATGCAATCGATCATGCTTTGGATGTGCTCACGTCGGCTATGAAGTACGCAGATTGAAGGCTTTTGAATGCCGCAATGAAGTCGCGTTTGGACAGCTTTCAGCGTCTGCTTCTCCAATCACTTGCAGAGAGACGTGGTGGAAGCAGTCGATCTGCTTTCCGGCAAGAGTCGGTCTGAGTGGACACCGACCTTTTCGTCATCTCCGCCCGCCCTCAAGGTGCTCTACCAGCCAATCAATGAATGCTCGCACCCGAGCGTTCAACCGCTTGGCCGGCGGGTAAAGGACGGAGATCGGCTCCGAACCGTTGGTCCAGTCGTCCAGGACCCGCACGAGGGCGCCGGAAGCCAGATGCGGCTTCACCGTGGAAGCAAACGTCTGGCCGACCCCCAACCCGTTCAGGATCATGTTGACGTGCCCGGTGCTATCGTTCGCCATGACATGAGCGGCACCGATCTGAACGTGTTCCCCGTCCTTCTCAAACACCATCGGCTTCACCTCTCCCGTCGCCGCGGAGAAGTACCCTACGAGTTCATGACCTTCGAGAAGTTGCCTCGGGTCCGTCGCAGGCGGATGTCCCTCGAGATAGGCCGGGCTGGCGCAGGTGATAAGCCGATCCTCGTAGATCGTCCTTGCGATTAGCGAGGTGTCCGACATGCGGCCCAGCCTCACGACACAGTCCACCCCTTCGCCGATGAGGCTGACGGGTCGGTCGCTGATACCCACCACCTCCTGAATGTAGGGATAGCGGTCGCGGAACTGGCCGAGCACCGGGATCAGCAACGTGTTCGCCATGGCCGAATGCAGGTCGATCCGGATCCGTCCGCTCAGGCCGCTGCCCCGCTGCCGGAGATCCGCGTCGATGTCGTGGAGGTTGGCGAGAAGCGATCCGGCCCGCTTGTAGTACTCGCTTCCTTCGGCGGTCAGGGCGAAGGCGCGCGTCGAGCGCTGAAGCAGTTTGGTTCCGAGGTGCGCTTCGAGCTGGGACAGAAGCTTGCTCGCCGTCGACTTCGGCATCCCGATGTCGGCGGCCGCTCGGGTCATCGATCCCGCCTCAACAGTTCGCAGGAAGACCCGGATGGCGGCGAACTGATCCATGCCTGCCTGCTATCGCTATAAGCCTCGATTGTCCACGTGTGCGAACACTATCTTCACGGCAACCACGCTACACGAACGCGCAGGCTCCGACTACCTGAAGGGCAACACCAACGGAGCCTTGCCATGACCGACCGCGCCGAGCGCCACGCCGCCCTCCTTCATCAGCGCTACGGCGACCAGCCGAAGCCGGACAACGTCATCTGGAATGCCGTGGTGGAGGCACAACTCGCTCACAAGTCGGTCCGGACTTTCCTGCCGGAGCCGTTGCCCGATGGCTCGCTTGAGACAATGGTCGCTGCGGCGCAGTCGGCCTCGACGTCGTCGGCCCTCCAGCAGTGGAGCGTCATCGCGGTGACGGATGCCAACCTTAAACAGCACATCTCGAAGACGATCGCCCGTACCGTCCCGACCGACCGCATCCCGTGGATCGAGGAGGCGCCCGCGCTGCTGCTCTGGGTCGCGGACCTTTCACGCTCGGCCGCCATCACGCGCGAGCGGGGCGACGAGCCCGTGGTACTCGAGTATCTCGACGCCTTCTTGATGGGGGCGGTCGATACCGCGCTTGCCGCCCAAAACGCGGCGCTGGCGGCGGAGTCCATCGGCCTCGGGGTCGTGTTCCTCGGCGTCCTGCGTAACGCCGCAAAGGAAGTCGCCGAGATCATTGGCTTGCCAGACCACAGCTTCTTTACCTTCGGCATGGCGGTCGGGCGGCCTGATCCGTCCCGGCAAAGCGCGTCACGCCCGCGTCTGCCTCAGTCGGTGATGCTGCACCACGACCGCTACGACCGGGAAGGATTCCGATCCGCGCTGCACGGCTACGAGGCCGCCTACAAACGCTTCCGCGAAGAGCAGGGTATGCGTCCGAAGGCGTGGAAGGATGCCGTTCGCGAGTCGGGGACGAGCCTTGCCTACATGAGTGGGCGGGCGAATCTTCGCAATGTGATCGCCGAACACGGCTTCAAACTGCGCTGAGGCGACCTTTCCGATGCACCATGCTTTCCGGTGGTCCCGCAAGACGTGCTTCTCGGCTTGCAAGGGGTCGAATGCTGCCCAGCCGCTCTCGGGCGTCGCTTCCTGGATCAGGTACGGCGAGGGATGGTGGGAAGCTGTCAGTCTGGCTTCGGGCAGATCCGGTGAATAGCGGACGTCATCCGATTGTCATGGGTGGGAGGTCACAATAGGAGGCGTCGCTGGGTTGTGCGACTCTGGCGGGTGAAGTTGACGATTGTGCTAGGCGTTCCCGATGGGGCAGTTGAACGAGCATCCGATTCAAATGGTACGGCTGGCGAGGTCTTTCACGTTTTCCTTAAGCTCGGATTGACCGCGTTTGGCGGACCCATTGCGCATCTTGGCTACTTCCGCGATGAGTTCGTACAACGCCGTAGTTGGGTCACCGAGAGCGGCTTTGCCGATCTGGTAGCCCTGTGCCAGTTCCTGCCTGGTCCCACGTCCAGCCAAGTTGGATTTGCGATAGGCCTCCTGCGCGCGGGCATCCCTGGAGCGCTTGCTGCCTTTGCCGCCTTCACGCTTCCGTCGACGATCCTCATGTTGGCGTTCGCGTATGCTGCTGACCTGATTGATGGATCGACAGGGTATGGCTTCCTGTCCGGGCTGAAGATCGTTGCGGTGGCAATTGTCGCGCAGGCGGTCTGGGGCATGGCTCGAAACCTGTGTCCTGATCGACCACGGGCAACGATTGCCCTCCTTGCGATCCTCGTTCTAGTTCTTTGGACCGGCGCGTTCGGGCAGGCTGCCGCCATCGCGCTCGGCGCTGCTGTGGGATTTGCATGGTGCCGCGACGACGCAGTGCCCGCACCCCTTCACCACGTCTTCGGGGTTTCGTCATGGGTCGGCCTGGGTTGCCTTGCCTCATTCCTGCTTTTGCTTGCGGGGCTTCCATGGCTCGCGTCCACAAGCGGATGGCAAGAGCTCGCAGTGTTCGACGCCTTCTTTCGATCGGGCGCTTTAGTGTTTGGAGGCGGTCACGTGGTTCTGCCCCTTCTGGAAGCCGAGACCGTCGGCAAGGGCTGGGTCGCCGCCGACTCATTTCTTGCCGGCTACGGTGCGGCTCAGGCCGTGCCCGGTCCGTTGTTCACCTTCGCGGCATATCTGGGTGCCGTGCTAGAGCGATCGCCTAACGGTATGGCAGGCGCCGCGATCGCACTGGCAGCGGTTTTCCTGCCTGGCTTTCTTCTTCTTCTGGGCGCGTTGCCGTTCTGGAATGTGCTTCGCAGGCGGGCGACGGTGCAGGCGATGATGCGCGGAGCCAACGCCGCGGTCGTCGGGATCTTAGGCGCAGCGCTTTACGATCCCGTTTTCGCAAGCGCTATTGTTGATGGGGCTTCCTTTGCACTGGCAGTGATCTGCTTCGTGCTTCTGGTCGCCTGGAAGGCGCCGCCCTGGCTCGTCGTGGTCGTTGGAGCGCTCGGAGGAAAGCTAATCGCGACTTACTAACTTCGGTTCGGAACGGCGCTATTCGCCGGCTAGGTCAGGAAAACCGCGCCTGCGGCATGGATGCCATTTGCCGTGAGCAGGCAACAGACCGCGAACGATCCGAGATCCTTGGCGTGCCGCGCGAACTCGGCATAGCCGGAAGATATTTCATCCACGAGCACTTCGATCGCTGTATTCAAGGCTTCGATGGCAAACAGGATCAGGAACAAGATGGCCTGCGCCGCATAATGCCAGGCGGGTACGCCAACCGCCGCAAAGAGGCTGAGAACTGCGAGACAGGCGCCGATCTCGTGTCGGAAGGCTGTTTCATCAAGCAACCGTCGGAACCCGCCAAGAGAATATGTAGCCGCTGCCAAGACATGGGGCAGCCCTCTCTTTGGCAGGGGCTTGGCTGGCAGGTCTTCGGGTTGCCTTGTCACGATGGGCCGTCCGTTTTTGCATCGCCGGCGATCTTTCCCGCCAATCCTCGGCACGACGCGAAAGCATCGAGTGCCCGGTCGTAGAATTCGGCTGAAACGTCGGTAAGGCCGAGGACGGTGTGAAAGAGGTTGTCGTGCGAGAAGGCGCGGTCCTGTTGCCCTTCCAAGCATTTCATGTCGAGACCGTTTGCCTGGGCATAGGGGTGCGACAGCCATGCGATGAAAGGAATGTGGGTCTGGGTTTCGGGCGCCATGAAGTAGGGGGTTCCATGAAGATAAAACCCATTCTCGCCAAGTGACTCGCCGTGGTCTGACATATAGATCATGGCTGTGGCTGTTTGCGGATCTTCGGCCTTCAGGAGATCGATCACCTCGGAAAGAATGTGGTCTGTGTAAAGGATCGTGTTGTCGTAAGCAGCGACGATCTCTTCCTGTCGGCAATCGGCGAATTGCGCGGTCGTGCAGGCTGGTCCGAAGTGCTGAAAATCGGCCGGATATCGCTTGTAATAGGCTGGCCCATGGCTGCCCAACTGGTGCAGCACCACAACCGCATCCCCTGTTTGGGGCCGCTGTTGCAGGTAGGTCTTCAGCCGCTCGACCAAAATCGCGTCCTTGCATTCGTTTTCGCTGCAAAATCGCGTGTCGTTGGAATTCGGCAGGAACTCGTAGCTGATGCGATCCGCGACGTTCTTGCTGCCGGTGTTGTTGTCGAACCAGTCGACCTTGACGCCGGCATGGGTAAGAACATCCACAAGGTTCTCCGTCGCGAGCGCCTTAGGACCCGAGTAAGTCGATCTCGGATAAATCGAGAACATGCAGGGGAGCGAGACCGCCGTTGCCGTTCCACAGCTCGATGTATTGGTGAAGTTCAGAACCGACCGCTTTGCAAGTTCTGGATTGGTGTTGCGGGCATAGCCATTGAGGCTGAAGTTCTGCGCACGAGCCGTCTCGCCGACGACGATGACGGTAAGGGACCGCAGCTGCGCGGATGCAAGGCGAGTGCCTTGTTTCGCATCCCTGCCGAGAGGGGCGACGACGATGTTGCGTTCCTTCGCCAGCCTACGGGCATATTTTACGGCACCCACGATCGGTCCGCCGGGGTTGAGTGTCATCAGGAGGTCGCCGCGCTCGCGGAAGGTAGAAGCGAAAGCGGGATAGTTCAGCGCAACGATCGCCAATGCGCCGAAAACGCACGGAACAATGACGGCCATGTTGTGCAGTAGCTTAGAGCGGAAGGGCCGATGCACGATCCGGGTCCACGAAATGAGAAGGATGGGCAGGACGACGTAGAAGGCCAGATGAACGAACAAGTTAGGCGTCAGAAGGTTGTGCGCCTCGCCCGGCGTGGTGACGATGGCGTTCTGGATCATGTCACGGTCGAAGATCGTGCCGAACGCATCCGTGAAATAGGATGCGGAGCCTCCAATCAGCACCAGCAGGATGAAAGCAGGCTTGATCAGGTATTTCAGCGACAGGCTGGTCAGCACGGCTACCGAAAGGAATAACACCGCAAGCACCAGGCCTGCGAACTGAGCCTCGTGCCCGCTGAAATAGTCCAGGCCCTTGTCGAGGAAGGTCCTGTTCGTCAGCACAAGCAGGTATGCGGATACGATCACGGCCATCGTGACGCTTCCGACCCGCGGTCGAGAAAGCTTCATTGTCGAACTCTGATGTTGTTGGAAGAAGAGGGCAGGGACCGACTTGTTCTTCGATCCCGCGCCGCGTTCCGATGCGCAAAGCTGGGCTAGCCGGAACGAGGGACGGCAGGCGGGCGGCAGGAGCGGTGCTAACGGCTCAAGGCAGCCGCGAAGGCGGTCTGTTCTTGCGCGGCTTCAGTAGAGGGTGAAAAGCGCCGCCACGACGCCGTGCAGATGAAGGTCGTTGAGCAGGACAACGATCGGCAAGGGCGCGAGGAACCACATGCCGTCGACGAGGGTCCGCCCGATTGAAGCTGCATCGAGATGCAGGTTGCGGTTGAGATTGAACCGCAAAGGGTTCAGCCAGAACCTCGGAGTCACCCTGCAGTAATCCCGGTAAGCGGTGCCGAAACGACGATCGAGGAAACGCTCTTCCTTGCGTGCGGTGATGGCGAAGATCTGGGCTGCAAGGGCGAACAGCAGGACGGCAGCGCCAATCGATCCGAACATCAAGCCGATGCCAGCGGCGCCGATGCTGGAAAAGAAATAAAGGGGGTTGCGCGTCATCGCAAAAGGCCCATTCCGCACAAGCTCAAGGCTTTTCACCGGTCCGATGTAGAGGATGCTCCAGATCCGGCCAAAGAGGCAGATGGTGCCAAATGCCAGTCCGGCCCACCACAGGCTCGATTGTACCGAAGTGCTCCATCCAGATTGAGAAGCAAGCAGCGCAAGTCCTAGGGCTGTGGAAAGCATCCTTAAAAAGAACACGCGTTTCTTCTGATCGACCGAAGTGAAAGACGCACCTTTGGCAGGCTGTCCAATATCCATGGTCAGGTTCATAGGATGTCACCTCGGCTGGGCTCGCGCTTGCGGCCGGTCAGCATCGACAGAGTCAGATTCTCTTGACGGCGGCGGCTAGCCCAGAGGACGGCGCCGACATGGGTGATGATGAGAGCCAGCGTTTCCATCGCAATCACTCGGTGTGCGAGGAGCATTCCGGAGCCCGGTCCATCCGGCGGCGTTCCAAGCATCCAGCCGGAGAGGGCAAGGAGTCCGATGTTGGCAAGGAGAAGGATTGCCATCAGTCCGCCGAGCGGCGAATGGCCGAGGTATCGCTTCTCCCGGCCACTTCGTAGACAGCGGGCATAAGAAAGGGTTTCGCGATGGCTGCGCACACTATGTGAGAAGCGCGCGTAGTGCGGTCCCGCGGCGCCGTAGACGACCCGGAAGAGGACTAGCAGCATCATGATGCAACCAAGCCATCGATGCAGGACGGGATGGCGGTGCGCGTCAACGACGATCGAGAGCACGAAGCTTGCAGCGAGCGCCCAATGGAACAAGCGTTGAAGCGGATCCCAGACATAGAAAGTCCTGCCGCGCGTCATCGCGACTGCGCCTTCTTGTTGCCGCCGATTGCCGAGGTGTCGAAAAGCGCAGGCAGCGCGAGATTTACGTTCACAGGAGACTCCCTCGGAAGGATCCGATCGAGCCGCTTCTGCGTGCCGAAGCTGACAGCAACCTGAACGGCGGTCAGCTTTCGCTCGGTGCGCTACCCCGCTATACCGATGGCCGGTTCGGCCAGTTGCTCCGTGGAGAAAACCAGTTGAGGGTTCTTCTTATCGAGGATGATCCCACGATCGGCAGCGCCGTGCGAGATCACGCCGCCTCGCAGGGTCACGCGGTCGATTGGGCGACCACGCTTGCCGAGGCAGGCGCCTTTGTGGACGTTGTCGATTTCGAACTGATCCTGCTCGATCTGCAACTTCCGGACGGCAGCGGCGTCAGCTATCTGAAGAACCTGCGCGGGCGCGGAAACATGACGCCCGTTATCGTGCTCACGGCCCGGGACCAGATCAGCGACCGCATCGAGGGCCTGAACGCAGGCGCTGACGACTATCTGGTCAAACCGTTCAACCTTGGCGAACTCACCGCGCGTATCCACGCGGTTGCGCGTCGGTACGGCCAGCGCGTTTCGCCGATCCTTCGGCTGGGCGATGTCGAAGTGGAGCCTGCCGAACGGCGGCTCACCGGACCCGACGGCGCTATAGACCTCTCAAGCCGCGAATGGGCCGTTCTAGACTGTCTGCTGCGTCATCCCGGTACGATCGTGTCCAAGTCCCGCATTGAGGATGCGCTCTATGCCTTCGGTTCGGAGGTCCAGAGCAATACCGTCGAGGTTTATGTCAGCAGGCTTCGCAAGAAGCTTGGCAGCCGACGCGTGATTACCGTGCGTGGGTTGGGCTACCGCATGGATCTAGCATGAGCGCTTCCTTCAGCATGACACGCCGATTGATGGTTTGGTTGACGCTCGGCACCGCACTGTTCTGGCTGCTGAGCGCGGGCGTGGGAGCAATCGTGATGCGGGAGGAATTTGACGAGGTTTTCGACAGCGCACTAGAAGAAACCACACAGCGTTTGATGTCGCTGTTGATCGATCAACAGTCACAACGGGGTGCAACTGTCGGATCGAACCAAGCCGATGTTTCGCTGTCAAACACTGGACGGGAATATTTGACCTACCAGTTGCGGGACCAGGCCGGACGAGTGCTGCTGCATTCGCATGATGCGCCGTCTGAGCCCTATGACGTACCTTTGCGGCCGGGCTTCTTCGACGACGAGGATCATCGCACCTATACGGTGGCGGCGGTCAGCAACACCTTGTTCCTACAGGTTGCCGATCCGCTCGATCACCGCCGCGAAGCGATGATGGAAGGCGCACTGGCGCTTGTGTTGCCAATCCTGGGCCTAGTCCCGGTCAGCGTGCTAGCCATATGGCTGATTATCAGTAGGGCATTGCGGCCGATCAGCTTGTTGCAGGCTGAAATCAGCCAGCGCGGTGGCGGCAACCTAAGGCCGCTGGCTCTCGAAGGGATGCCGCATGAACTTGCCGGCATCTCGACCTCTGTCGATACCCTCCTGCTGAGGCTCCAAGCTGCGCTGCAGGCCGAGAGGGATTTCGCAACGCATAGCGCCCACGAATTGCGCACGCCGATTGCTGGCGCCTTGGCCCAAACGCAGCGTCTTCTCGCGGAACTGCCGTCGAGCGCTTTGCAGGCACGTGCACGCCAAATCGAGGCTTCGCTCAACGCCATCGCCCGCTTATCGGAAAAGCTGTTGCAGCTTGCCCGCGCCGATGCCGGCATTGGCGCTGCCGAGACGTCGCTCGATCTGGTTCCCGCTGTGCGTCTGGTTGTGGATGAGTTCAACCGCGTCGGCGGACACGACGGGCGACTTGAACTTGATCTGCCGCCGGGCATCCGCCTGGTCCAAGCGGTCGACATAGACGCTTTCGGCATTGCCCTTCGCAACCTGATCGAAAACGCACTGCGTCATGGCGCGTCAGATGAACCCGTGATGGTTAGGGTTGAGCGACCTAACAGCGTTGCGGTGATCAATGGTGGTCCGGTCGTACCGGATGAAGTCGCTACCGAATGGACCGCCCGCTTCAAGCGTGGCGCTACGAGCAGCCCAGGTTCTGGACTAGGACTTTCGATCGTGTCGCAGCTGGTTGCGACCATGGGTGCTCAGCTGGTCTTTCAGTCTCCGGTACCCTATCGCGGCAGCGGGCTGCGCGTTGCGATCGAGTGGCCAGAAACAACTGGTAGCTCGATCATCGAACAGAGGACAGGCGGGTGGGCTTAGGACACCAAAGCCGCATCAAGCCCATCTTCGAACATGGCAGATGGACAGCTATTATGAACGACTATTTGGCCTCTGCATGGCTGATATGGGTCGTTAGCCGTCCGGCCGCTGCCAGGTATCCTCTGCATTGCCGCTGATTGGCTCCACCTGGTGGAAAGCCGACCATCTGCTTTGCAGTCAACAACCCGGGAAGCAGACATAGGGTTAGCTAAATTGCCTCTGAAACACTGAGGTCGAGGTTCTGTCTCAAGTGCGTTCTCAATGGGGAACTAGACCGAGCTGCACACCCGTTTTGTCGTGCAGGGCGAAGCGGTCGACCAGGTCAGCGCTAGCGTGGTTGTAGCCGACGACCTCGACTTCCGAGCCGTTCCGGCGCAGGCGGGCGATGATCTTGTCGAGGGCGCCCACGCCGGAAATATCCCAGAAATGTGCGGCTGACACGTCGATCACCACCGCCCGGCCTTCTTCGTGTACGAAGGCGCGGATGAAGCGGTCGACGGACGCGAAGAAGATCTCGCCGCTCACTCGGTACAGCACGGGCGTACCATCCGCCTGGATAGACCGCTCGACGGTAAACATGCGGCGCACCTTGCCGGTGAAGAAGATGCCGGACAGGATCACGCCGGCGAGCACGCCTTGCGCGAGATCATGCGTCACCACCACAACCGCGACGGTTACGAGCATCACGATTGAAGAGGTCGGCGGGTGACGGCGCAGGTTGGCGATGGAGTTCCAGCTGAAGGTGCCGATCGACACCATGATCATCACCGCAACAAGGGCGGGCATCGGGATGCGGCCGACGATCGGACCGAGAACCGCAAGAAGAAACAGCAGGAAGGCGCCGGCCACGAAAGTCGAAAGCCGCTTGCGGCCGCCCGAGGTGACGTTGATGACGGACTGGCCGATCATCGCACAGCCGCCCATGCCGCCGAACAGCGCCGACACGATGTTGGTTCCGCCCTGGCCGATGCATTCGCGTCGTTTGTCGCTGTCGGTGTCGGTCATGTCGTCCACGATCTGCGCGGTCATCATGGATTCCAGCAAGCCGACGGCGGCCATGGTGGCCGAATAAGGCAAGATGATCCACAGCGTTTCGAGGGTCAGCGGCACGATGGGGAGGGCGAAGGAGGGCAGGCCTTCCGGCAACTGGCCCATGTCGCTGACGGTGTTGACTGGAAGGTTCAGCGCGATGCTGACGGCAGCCAAAACGAGGATCGCCATCAGGGGCGAGGGCACAGCCTTGGTGAGGCGCGGAAAGAGGTAAATGATGGCAAGGCCGGCGGCAACCATTGCGTAAGTGTGCCAGGTTACGCCGATGAGCTGCGGCAGCTGCGCCATGAAGATCAGGATGGCCAGCGCGTTGACGAAGCCGGTGATCACCGATCGTGACACGAACTGCATTAGGAGATCGAGGCGCAGCAAGCCGGCGACGATCTGGATCAACCCCATCAGGATGGTGGCGGCGAACAGATACTCAACGCCGTGATCCCGAACGAGCGGTGTCACCACGACGGCGACCGCAGCTGTCGCGGCCGAGATCATGCCAGGCCGTCCGCCCAGGAAGGCGATAACCATGGCGATAACTACTGAAGCGTAAAGACCGACACGCGGATCGACGCCGGAAATGATGGAGAAGCCGATCGCCTCAGGAATAAGCGCCAAGGCGACGACGATGCCGGCCAGCACGTCGCGGCGCGCTTGGGCCGCAGTGTTGAACCACTCGGAGCGCGAGCGGGAGATAAAGGTGTTCATGAGATACCAGGAGGCAGGCACATGGAGCCGCCCGGCAAGAGCGGCAAAACTAAGTGAACTATGTGCTCTGTTGTCCGGCGGATCGGCGGCCGGAATAGCCACCCGGGCTCTCACCGGGTCCATGCGACTGAATCCTTATTAGGTCGACTTTGATCAGCAGACAATCTGCTTATTTAGATGCTGGTGACACGTCGCTCTAGAGGATTGCCCAGAGCGATGTCCTTGACCGACTTTCAGGCGAAGCCGAAAGCAGACCTACAGAGTACGCGTTTTGAAGATCGCACGTGTAATTGCGATCTCGACAGAACGGGCTGGCGATCACTTGCGTCGCCGACGGTAGCCTTGCGATTTCTGTTTCATTCGTTCAAAACCCAGCCTGGGTGTTCGCAGTTTCAGACGTGGGCAGGTGATAACGTTGGTCGGGCCGCCAGCGAGATCATCCTGTCTGAGGCACCCGATGGCCAGCATCTTTCGTGTTCGTTCAACTGCATTGCGTCGCTTTCTCGATAGCGAGGCAGCCGGCGGCATCGTCCTCATGGTTGCAGCGGCACTGGCTCTTCTCGTTGCGAACTCACCGTTGGCGACGACCTACTTTGCCGTCCTTAAGACATATGTCGGACCTTTGAGCGTCAGCCACTGGATCAACGATGGGCTGATGGCCATGTTCTTCCTGCTGGTCGGACTTGAGATCAAGCGTGAGTTCGTTGACGGGCAGCTGTCGACCTGGTCGCGCCGTATTCTGCCTGGTCTATGCGCTGCGGGAGGCATGGCGTTCCCCGCCCTGATCTTTGCCTCGTTGAACTGGAGCAACCACGAGGTCATTCGCGGCTGGGCGATCCCAACCGCAACAGACATTGCCTTTGCGTTGGGCGTTCTGTCCCTTCTTGGAAGCAGAGTGCCTGCGTCCATGAAGATCTTTCTCGCCGCACTGGCGATCATCGATGACCTGGGCGCCGTGCTCATCATCGCGATTTTCTATACCAACGACCTGCAGCTTTGGGCGCTGGCTGGCGCCGGGATCGTGATGGGTGTGCTTTTTGGGCTCAACCGCTGCGGCGTCAGGGCATTGTTGCCGTACCTGTTGCTGGGTGCCGTGCTTTCGGTGCTCGTGCTTCTGTCAGGCGTCCATGCAACGGTTGCGGGCGTAGCGCTGGCCTTGACCATTCCTCTCGTATCCCCTGTGGGTGGTCAAAGTGAGCATACCGTTCATTCACCGCTGCATAACCTTGAGCACGCATTGGCCAAGTTTGTGCCATTCATCATCATACCGATCTTCGGCTTCGCCAATGCAGGCGTAAGCCTGAAGGGCGTCGATGCTTCTGCATTGACGAACACGTTGACCATCGGCGTTGCAGGCGGCTTGATGGTGGGGAAGGTCATCGGGGTCTACGGCACCGCGCTTATCGCGGTGAAGTTCGGCTTGGCCGACGCACCGGCGAACGCCGCTCCCTTGCATGTACTTGGAGTGGCCTTGCTGTGCGGTATAGGCTTCACAATGAGCCTCTTCATCGGACTGCTGGCGTTTCCAGACAACCAGCTTCTGCAGGACGAGGTAAAGATCGGCATTCTGTTAGGCTCTGCCCTTTCCGCCGTTCTAGGCACGCTGGTGCTGCGTTTTAGCCCCAGGCCAGGTGGCATCGAAGCACGATCGTTTTAGCAGGTCCGTCTGCTGACCGCTTCATACTGCTGGAGATGTTGGCTCTCTCGCTTTGGAGGATCCTGCGTCCGCAAGCCTTATCAATTGTATACCCCTTTGTACGCATCCTTCAGGTGAGGTTCACCGTTAAAGCCGCACCATGGATGCCAGCTCCATGATGAAGCTGAAGGAAAACCTATGAAGAAGATTATCTTGAGCGCAGTTGCCGCTCTGATTGTTACGACCATGCCGAGCCTTGCACAAACTCATCGCACCGAGGCTCGCGAGCACCGTCAAGATCATCGTATCGTTCGCGGTGCGGTGCGTGGCGAGCTGACACCGCGGGAATTGCGTCAGATCGAACGTCAGCAGCGCCGCATTGATCGCACGCAAAATCGGGCGGCACGTGACGGTTACATCAGCGCGGCCGAGCGCCGCCGGATCGAGCGTCAGCAAAACCGTGCGTCGCGTAACATCCACCGGAAAACCCATAACGGCCGGACCATGTAATTGGCTCTACTAAACTCGGCTCATGAAAATGAAGGCCTGCATCTAGCGGGCCTTCTAACAATGCGGACGGACAGCTTTGATGCCTTTCACGTCTTGCCTTAAATATTGCGGCCCGAACATTGGTGGTCTTTTTACGTTCGGCATCTGAAAGGACTCCGACATGACACCTTACTTCTTCGATGTGCTCGCTAATGACAAACTCACTAAGGACGATCTAGGCTTGGAGCTTAACAGCCTGGAAGAGGTAAGAAGCGCCGCAATGCACGCTCTTCCTGCGATTGCCAAGGACGAGTTGACGATGGAAAGCGACCATCAGAGCTATACGATCCTCGTGCGAAGCGAGGGTGGAGAACCGATCTACACAGCCACGTTGAACTTTGCCGGATTATGGCTCAGTCATGCTAAGCCTGAGCTATAGTCCACAGGCTTCAACCAATCAGGCGTACATATTTTGACAGGTAGACGGCCCACGCAACCTTTATTAGGACATGATCCGTGAAGAGGGGTAGGTGGGCCCATCTTCAGATTTAAAGCGGGTCTCTGAAGCTGGAGCCAGGTGCGTTCCTCCCCAACGGAGTGAATGCCTATGCCTGGGTCTGCCAACGCTGCTCTCATCAAAGGCCTCGCGACAAAAGCGAGGCTCTCTGAAGAAGACCGATCCGCTTTAGCTGCTCTCCCTATCGACGAACTCCATGTCCAGCGCGGACAGGATGTTTTGCGCGAGGGTGATCGACCATCACGCAGCGCCTTGCTGATCTCCGGGCTGACATGCAGTTACAAAACGCTCGCCAGCGGGCGCCGGCAGATCACTGCTTTCTATCATGCTGGCGATGTACCGGATCTTCAAAGCCTGCACTTGGATGTCGCTGACAACAGCATCCTCGCCCTTGTCGATTCCCATATCGGGTATATCCGCCACCGCGATCTGGAGGACATCAGCGCCAAGTATCCAACGGTGTCTAAGGCGCTTTGGCGCGCAACCCTCGTTGACGCGGCAATCTATCGGGAGTGGACCACAAACCTGGGGCAACGGGATGCAATGTCGCGTATGGCGCACCTTTTCTGCGAGACGCTAGTAAAACAGCAGGTCATCGGCCTGGCATCAGGCGACAGCTGCATGTTTCCAGTCACGCAGGCAGAACTCGCGGACGCCCTTGGTCTGTCCGTGGTTCATGTGAACAGATCCTTGATGGAGTTGCGCGCAAGCGGGACCATCAGCTTCGAGCGAGCCGAGCTCATCGTTCACGACCTGGGTGCTCTGGAGAAACAAGGCGGGTTCGACCGATCATACCTCCATCTTCGCATGGATGATCATGCGCCGCATAAGCTGAAATGAAGGAGCTGACGAGATGGAACGGTATTGGACCGAAGAACCTAAGTCGTTGCCTTCAGCAACCGATGATGGCGGCTTGACACCCTACTTCTTCGACTTCCGCGAGGGGAACAGCTTTGTCTCGGACAATGAAGGCGTTGAATTTGCTTCGTTGAAGCTAGCCAGGATGGAAGCCGCTCAGGCGATCACCGGGTATGCGAAGGATGTCGCCACTGAGGATGGTCGACTTGAGATAGTCATTGAGGTGCGAACAGGCAGAGGTTGGCAGGTCACGTCCAGGATCGTGCTTGAGACGACTGGGTAGAGGTATCATCGAAAGATTGGATCTCAGGCTGCGTGAATCGCCCAGATCCATGACACCGATGACCGAAGCTGGCAGTTCCACGACAGCACGCCTGACGCGCTACGAGCTGCCATCTGGGTGCTTCCGAGTCTGCCAAACCAAGTGAACTCTGACGTGATATGACGTGGTCGAGCCAAACATTGACCGCATTGCCATGCAAGCGCGATCGCTTCGGCCTTCGCACCCAGCGCGTTCACTCGCCTTCGCTGCTGCGTGAGATCGCCGAAGACCTCAAACGCATCTCAGGAGACAGGGAAACCAATGCCTGTCGTGTCTACGTTGATGAGGTCCTTCGCTGCCCTTACTGAGGCTTACGCATCTTGGCTATTCGCGTCTACGCTTTGTGGGGCGGGCACCGTACCAAGTCTTGGCTGATGGAGCTGGCAGCGCGGCATACATCTCATAGCCGTCCCGGTAATCGTGAGATGCGATGGCATGATCTGGAGACGTTCACTACGCGTAAAGCGCTGCGCCCTCTTTTGAAGGAGGAGGACGCACATTGGGTTCTCGACGCGCGGTTCACCGACTCAGGATGGAGGTTCGACCAACTCGAGCTTACGTTACCCCTTGTTCCTGATGCCATGTTCCTGAGCCAGCTTGAGGCAGAATTGGCCAGCCAAGATCCGGAACGGAGGTTGGGAGCACTGAGGCTGGTGCGGGCACGTCGAACCTTCTTCGGCAACCGACAAGCTCCCACCGAACGTCTCGTAAGCGATCCCGAAGTCCGGAACTTCGCTTTGGTGCTGCTGCATCAATCTTGGCTTGTAACTAAGCCTAAGCAGAATGGTCAGAACGAGCACAGGAGCACTGAGGTGACAAAGAATGTCGTGCATGCGAGCCCGCGTAAGCCGGCCCGATTGAGATCTCGCAAGGACCGGTCACGAAAATGAAAGCTCGGTAAGCGTGCGAATAATGGCGGGATCGAGGTCGGGATCGGTCGGGCTACTTTTAAGCTGCGTTGCTAATGAGCACCGAGGTGATGACTGGTGGGAAGCGGAACGGCAGGTTTCCGGCGGCAACGTCCAGAAAGTGGACCCACTAAGTGGACGAGCTTCGGCGGCAACGCACCCCATATTTGGGGTTGGGATCAGCTTCACCGCCATCCAGCAGCAGTATTGGAGAGGCCGTACGTGACAATTGAACATTCGGCTCAGCAACTAACTGCCTAATGTCTGTTTTTTGGAAAACATGAGACCCTCTTCGCAGACGGTTCGAATCCTGCTTCAATAAAGTACCGATATAATAGAGAGGGAGTGATGCCGCAGGATCATACAGGTCTTGGAACCCTGCTCGTGCCAGGTTTCCCAGACAGCAAGGTTGTGCTCGATATCGCTCCGGATAACGCCGGCGGCTGGCAGATGGTGCGCGGAACCATCACGGGTGATCCCGCTGTCTTGGCTGCTGCCTTCAACAACAATCAGGAAGCTCGACTGGTGCATGATGCCAGCGGGTTTCTCATGTATGTGACCATCGCGGACGTTGCCGCCGAGGGCATTGCCTTCGTTACGGTGTACGCATCCGAGCAGAGTTCGAAATGATCAATCGGCGAAACTTCGCCGCTGGTGAACTACTCAAATCGCCGTTTTAGAATTGGCGTGAACCGATCAAGGACGACTTCGCGACTTAAGCCATTGTTGGGAAGAAGTGGGCTTAGTGCAGGATCAAACCGGGCTTTGATCGATGAGCATTTCCGAAGACGCCATGTACCGACACCTCGTTGCGGGGGTGAAGGATTATGCCATCTACCTGCTGGATGCCGACGGTACCATCCTGAACTGGAACGAAGGCGCCCAACGGCTGAAAGGCTCCGCCGCCAGCGAGATCATCGGGAAGAACTTCGAGCTGTTCTACACGTCCGACGACAGGCAACGCGGGGCTTCGGCCCGCAACCTTCGTCAAGCGCGATCGCAGCACCATATCTCGGACGAGGGCTGGCGAGTGCGCAAAGACGGTTCCCGGTTTTGGGCTCATGTGACCATCGATGCTGTCTACGACGAGGCGGGTGCCTTCATTGGCTTTGCCAAGATCACCCGCGACATGTCGGAGCGCCGCAATGCCGAGCGGAAGCTGCTCCACATCGCTTCCCATGATGGACTGACGCGTCTGGCCAACCGCGGCCACTTCCAGGAATGCCTGAGTGAAGAGCTTCCACGCGTGGCGTACGGAGCCCGCCTTGCGGTGCACTACATCGATCTCGATCGGTTCAAACATGTCAACGACACGCTTGGCCACGACGCCGGTGACCAGCTTCTCAAGCAGGTCAGCTTGCGCCTGAAGAGCTTGGCTGGTCCTGTTGACATCGTGGCTCGCCTCGGTGGCGATGAGTTCGCTGTCCTGCAAAACTTGGGCAGCCATGAAGAGCCTGGACGACTAGGAGCCGCTATCGTTGAAGCGCTGGATACCCCCTTCGATTTAGGAGGAACGCCATTCAAGATAAGCGCCAGTGTCGGGATAGCTTCATCCCCGGAGCATGGGTTCTCGGCAACGGAGATCCTGCAGAACGCCGATCTCGCTTTGTACGAGGCCAAGCGAAGTGGCCGTAACCGCTGCTTGGTGTTTTCCCACGAGATCAGCGCGTTGGCTACCGACCGGCGCATCAAGGAGCTGAGGCTCCAGCATGCGGTGGCGAGCGAATCCTTTGAACTTCACTATCAACCGGTCGTGAGTGCGAGTTCCGGCGCCGTTGTTGGTTTCGAGGCCTTGTTACGGTGGCCCGAGGATGGGGAAGAACGCCTATTTCCCGACGAGTTCATTCCCATGGCCGAGCGCTTGGGCCTGATGCCTCACATTGGCACCTGGGTCCTGAAGACAGCCTGCAAGGAAGCCGCTTCATGGACCTCCGACGCCGTTATCTCGGTGAACGTATCGGCGACACAGCTTCATGCAGGCTCGTTCGTAGCAACTGTCAAAGACGCATTGGAATTGTCCGGACTGCCAGCACAACGCCTGGAACTCGAGCTCACTGAGACAGCGGTTCTCTACGACATCGAAGCGGCTGCAAAGCTTCTGCTCGAGCTGCATGACCTAGGCGTGATGATCGCGCTCGACGACTTTGGTACGGGGTTCTCGTCGCTCAGCCTGGTGAACCGCCTGCCGCTGGACAGGCTCAAGATAGACAAGTCGTTTGTTCATGGAATGACTGGGTCGGAACGATCGCTGGCGGTAATCAGGGCAGTCACCGCGCTTTGCAAGGGCTATGGGCTTCGCACGACGGCGGAGGGCGTCGAGACCGAGCAACAGCAGCAGCTCCTGGTCATGGAAGGCTGCGAAGAACTTCAGGGCTTCCTGTTTGGCCGCCCAGACAAGACGCCGAACTTTGGTCGACGGTCGAATGTCGGTTGAGAGGATCTAACCATCTAAGAACCATGCCACCTGCCTTGTTCATGAAATTTTCACCCTGATTGCAGCAAGGTGCGTTCGTCGAGCGGCGTAGAGTACTCGTTTGACACAAAGCCCGACCACAGAGCTGATCCGATGTGGTCGGGCTCGATCATCCCAAATTGCTCTGGTATCGGTGGCAGCTAGGCCTCAGCCTTGGACCAGCCACAACGCCACCGGACTGCACGGGTGGAATGCGCCTGTTGATCTCGCTTCCGAAGAGATCCTTGCGGCTGTGTCACTTGCTGTCATCGTGACGAGCCTGGTTTGATCCGCTAGAGAAGCTGGCAGGACTGCTGCCGATGCAGCCAGCGCTTAATCGTTACCCGGTGCATCCGCATGCTTCATACCGATGTTGTTCTAGAAAGATCCGCTCGCATTCGCGCCCTTCGCCAAGGCGGTCTTCTTGACCGAACAGCGCAGGAGCAGTTTGGACATTTGACCGACCATGTCCGTGACGTCTTGAACGTTCCCGTCGCCATTGTGACATTGGTTGATGAGGACAGGCAGGTTTTTGCCGGACATAGTGGATTGCCCTCTCCCTGGGCCGAACGGGGCGAGACCCCGATGACCCATTCGTTCTGCCAGCACGTTGTTGACCGGGCCGCGCCGCTTGTCGTGCCCGATGCCCGTCTCGACACTCTGCTGAAGCACAATCAAGCCATTGGCGACATCGGTGTGGTCGCTTATCTGGGCGTGCCGCTCACCCTGCCCGATGGAGAAGTGGTCGGTGCATTGGCAGCCATCGACGGCAAAGCCCGTTCCTGGTCCGACGCGGACATGCGCCGCCTGCGCTCGATCGCACGAACGGTCGAGAAGGAGATGGAGGTTCGTATCTCCGAGAGCCGGTGGCGAACCCTCTTTGCCAGCTTGCAGGAAGGTTTTGTTCTCGGACGGGTCATCAGGGATGCGACGGGAAAAATCATCGACTGGCGCTACGAGGAGGTCAACGCCGCTTGGTACGATCTTGTCGGCATGCCGCAAGGAAGCGCAATCGGGCGCACCATCCGCCAGATTTTTCCTGGCATCGAGGATGAATGGGTCAACGAGTTTGCCAATGTCGTGGAAACTGGCAAGGTGGTGCGTTTTACCCGGCAAGTTGGCGTTCTTGACCGCTGGTACGATGGTGTGGCGCAGCCGATCGGCTCCGACCGCTTCACGGTGATCTTCCTGGAAGTCACTAACCGTATCGCACACGAGCGCCGTCAAGCCGCGCTCCTGCAGCTCGGTGACAAGCTCAGGGACGTCCGCAGCGTGTCTGACATCACGCTGGCGGCGGCCCAATGCGTGGCATCAGGGCTCGCCGTTGAACGCGTCGGCTTCGGCCCGGTTGATGAGCTATCGGAGACAGTAGACGTTCCTGTAGACTGGTGCGCGCCGGGCGTCACAAGCGTGGCTGGCAAGCACGACTTTCGCTCGTTCGGTTCATACATCGCGGACCTGAAACGCGGCGACACTGTCGAGATTGAGGATGTCGAAAGCGATCCAAGGACTCGCGAGAACCTGCATTCATTCGCAGCAATCGGAACGCGATCGTTGTTGAACCTTCCCATCATGGAAGGCGGGCGTCTCGTTCTGATCGTGTTTGCGCACGCACGGACGCCTCACAGGTGGACAACGGACGAACTGCAGTTCGTGCGGCAAATCGGTGACCGAGCTCACGCGGCCATTGCTCGCATTCAGGCTGAGGAGACCCAGCGGATTCTCAACGGGGAGCTGTCGCACCGTCTGAAAAACACTTTTGCGATGGTGCAGGCAATCGCTACCCAGACGCTGAAGGCTGTTTCGGAGCGCGATGCCGTTGACGCTCTTAGCCAGCGTCTGCGCGCATTATCGCATGCCCATGACGTGTTGATGCAGCAAAGCTGGTCGTCAGCTCGCTTGCAGGATGTCGCAAATGCCGTCCTTCAGGTCTTTGAGGCTGGTAACCGCTTTGTTCTTACAGGACGCAACATTCAGATTGGGCCTAGAGCAACGCTCTCTCTGTCGCTACTGCTGCATGAACTTGGCACCAACGCGGTCAAATACGGCTCTCTATCGGTACCGCAGGGAAGGGTGGAGATCGAGTGGAAGGTCTGTCCTCGGGATGGTGAGGGCGACGAATTCCATCTTGTTTGGCGTGAGCGGGATGGGCCAGCACCGTCTCAACCAAGCGGCCGCGGGTTTGGCTCACGCATCATTCGTATGGGCTTGATTGGAACAGGCGGCGTCGAGCTCAGTTACGAACCAGAGGGCTTCCAGGCTGCGATGAGTGCATCGCTGTCGCAGATGCAGCAGGCGTGACCCAAATGGCGAACAGTTCAATGGAGACACCGGCGACTGACCGGGCGATCGTGCTCGTCATCGAGGACGAGCCGGTTCTTCGTATCGACGTTATAGACATGCTGGAAGATGACGGCTTTCAGGTGGTAGAAGCCACCAGCGTCGAGAACGCGATTGCGATTCTGGAGACGCGCTTTGACATACGCATCGTCTACATGGATTTGGATATGCCCAGGGGGGTTGACGGGATTAAGATCGCCGCGGCCATCCGAGACCGATGGCCTCCGATCGAGATCGTCCTGACCGCGTCGAGAGTCGACGGGGCACGCATCCAGTTGCCTGCTCGTACGAAATTTTTCGCCAAGCCTATTGACCCTTCACAGGTGATGGGCGCCATGCGCACGTTTGCGCGAGAGACTTAAGGCCCCAAATCCTGAGCCGAGTGGAAGTCGGGACCTGCGATCTCATGGCACTGTATAGACTTTCAACCAGGTGACCGGTCTGCTGACACCTCGCCTTCAAGCCTGGCGACCAACTGTGCCTCCTCCGTCCAACGCTGCCGCAGACGCGAGATCTCAACTGCAAAAAGCGCCTCGTGGTGCTGGTCCAAAGCCTCGAAATTGTCGATCAACTTCGACGTTCCATCTCGTAGCCGCGTGGCCATCTCCAGAGCGCTTTTTAACCTTTGATTTTTAGTCCTGTTCCACATGATTTCTGACACAATCCGGGCTTGCGTTCGGATTAGCCGACACCGCGAACGTCGTTATTAGAGAGCATTGCTGATCACGTACTTAGGCTTTGAGTTCAGTCGTCAAGCTCGAGCAGGTTTGATTAATCGGTCTGACGCGAGGTAGAAGCAGGATCTTATAATGGATCAGGCAGTAGGGGTTCTGTGCTAGAATTTTCCGCTCAGAAGTGAGAGTTAAATTGGCTGAGCGACTACAAAAGGGTTGGCTACGTCCAGCCGCTTCTCGCCGGTTCATCGAATGCCGACGACTTGATCTCGCGGTCTTTTGCCCGACAGGTTTAGGGGAGCCAAGGAACCGTAGCCGCTAGCGGATGAATTTCAGGCTTCGGGCGGCGCCTGACCGTTTGCGAGCGTAGTTGTCATCGGGCAGCATGTCTTGATGAAGGAGCGGCATGAAACATTTTGCGACCGCAGTGCTGATAGCACCGCTCTGGGGTCCAGCTCTGTTGGCTGCATACGCGGGGGTGTTTTCGTCCCCATCCGATTTCATGGAGAATGTGGGACGTGGCGCGTGGATCACCATGGCAGCAGGCATAGGTGCTGCGGTGGGCTATGTAGCCATGCTGTTGATTGGACTGCCCACTCATGCGCTGCTGCGGAAACGTGAGTTGCGTTCGCCCGGGGTCTATCTGGCATCATGGTTCGTAATAGCGGTGGCAATCTGGGGCATCACGTTTGTCGCGGGATTTGCGAGCGATGGATTGGGCTTCGCACTTTTCTATCTTGCTGAGACGATCGTCCACCGCCCTTATGTGCCGCTTTCGATCGGCTTCATGTGGGGAGTGGTAGGCGTGACCTTCCAAGCTATTATCCGGTCGGATCGTACGGCCGCGCAGCCTCCACTTACTGACGCGTCGACCTTCCTTGGCATGCCCGCGTCAAACACCCCAAGAAAGCAGCGCGATCGACCCTGACGCCTTCCCGAGGCCGGTCTTTTCGACGCGCCTCGGATTTACGAGGGCCGAGTGAGGCGCAACTACGCTGATGAATAACTGGGGTCGAAGCACGGCCTAAACGGAGCTAGGCGCAGCTTTATAACCCTGATGATCCATGCTGGGCTGATCCGCGAACGGTCGAAAGCCCCGTCTCTTAGCGGCGGCTTTAACATAGGTGCTAGAGCGCCTCGGTCCGAGCAGATATCGCTGTTGACCTCAAAACTGGAAAGGAAAGACAACTGATGACTAGATACTACTTCGACTTCCACGAAGCCGATGCTTCGCTTGTCGATGAAACAGGACTGGAGTTGCCCGACATTGCCGCAGCGAAGAGAGATGCGCTAATGGGTTTGTTGGAAAGAGCGGCAGAGCTGCACGATCTCGGGTTAGATTCCAACCTAAGACTGGAGGCCAGAACAGCTTCAGGTAACGTCTTCTCTGCATCCTTGAGCATGTCCGTTGATCTTGCGAGACAGCCGTCTGCCAAGGTGGGATAGCGGGCATGGCAGATGTCGTGCCAGTTCCGGCAACGCACTTTTCTGTTCCGCTTGAAGGAGAAGCCAGTGAAGATATGGACGCCTCTCGTGTGTTCGACTGCCATAGCATTTCAGTTCCCGGCCATTGCAGGGCAGACAGGCGCCTTTGCAACAGTGAAAAACGCGATGTGGGCCTGTGAGGACGAGCAATCCCTTGCGGAAATCATGACAAAGCGGACGGCAGCCGAGATGAAGGCCGAGGCCGAACGCTCCGGCCGTTGCATCCGCCTCAAAGCGGGCACTCAGATCTGGACCCAAGGCGGCAACGACGTAATCGAGTTCGGCGGCATCGAGGGATACCCAGAGTCGCTCTACTATCCGGCCGTTGGCGTTTCGTACGACTAGGGTGCCGCTAACTCAGCATTTTTCGTTGCTTCTCACTTTTCCCTGGATGTTCTGGGCGCTTCCATCATCCGTCCGATTGAGCGTCAGGACACATTGAACAAGGCTGTTCCAGTCCATCCCGTGCTCAATGATCAGATGGAGTTCCGAAACTTCTTCGAAGTAGTGTGTCGCTTTTTCCAGACCGCGCTCGCCATTGTATTCAATGACCGCCTTCCACCTTTTGTCGGTATGGAGCGTCACGATGTTGCTCATGTCGAACCCTTACCTCAATCTGGCCGTTCATGCAGAAGCTTACGGCGAGATGCCTAAGTGTTGCCGAACGTCTTCTGGATGAGGGTGTTGTGGATCGTCGATCCTTCAAGCACGACCTCCAGATCGTCCTGCGTGGTCACGCGCTCATAGCCTTCTCCTTCTGCCGAGATGCGGTATTGCAGGGCATTTCCCAGCGGCGGCAGTTTGCGCGTCACCTTGTACGTGTTCGTCATCAGCGGCATTGCGAAAACATTCTTGAAGCGGACGGTTTGCCCGACCTCGAAGATATGGATGTTCTGAACTGATACGCGCGCGGGTTTACCGGTGGAGGCGATAATGGTCATTGTTGCTGATCTTTCTTGAGGGCGGATTGTAGATCCGCCAAATCGACGGGCATCATTTGTTTGGTGGGCGAACCAGCAACGATGGCTGGCAGGTGCAGGAAGGTGCCGACGTTCTGCCAAGCGATCCAGGATGCGCCGTCAATAGACTCTTCATCGTAGTCGACGCGATAAGTCCCAGCTGGTTGCGGCATGTCTAAGCCCCATAAGGTGAACTCGCTAGCAAAATGAACAACGTCTTGGCGTGTGCGGCTCGTCATCGATGGGGTCTCCGATTCCAGCGCGCCAATCGACCTGAGTTAGTTATACCTGAGAGCATGACCAAACATCGGCCGAACGAAGTGGCCGAAGCGAGCTTAAGCGGTTGTCGAGCTTATGATTTTGAAGAGAATTCAGAAACGGCGGCCCCAGGTTTCGACACCGCCAAGCCGTTTGGCTAAATCCAACATACGAAGAATGCGCGTATTCCTGGGATAACACAAGGGCGTTGAGAATATTGAAAATAATTTATTTTTCTCTCGTACCACGAGGTTATTATTCATGGCTTCGGAACAAAGGTGTGGCCAGAGCCTTCACTTGAGGGACCATAAAAACCAGACGGTGGTTTGTTTATCTCTCCGCTATTAACGGTGCAGAGAAAATTTCGATTTACAAGGAAAACCTATGTCATTCGAGATTACGCATCTAAACTCGGGTGGCGATCGCGAAAGCCAGTCCGTCAGGCAAGCAGATGCGCTGCCGCTGCTGTCTAGGATCGAACGACTGGGCGGCACAAACATCCAGGTGAGGAGTGCCAACGGCCAAAGATGGACGGCCGCACAAGCTCGGGCTCAGCTGATCTAAACGCCGATTTCGACGACCGCGCAGCAGCGTTTCCTTGGGGCTTTCACGAGTTAGCATACTACTTCTGTGTCCTAAGTGGGCGGGTTGGGTGAAACATCGTCCATACCGCTGCCGCATGTTTCGTCAAACAGCGGCGCCATCCGTCTGCGCTATCTTTCGCCATATGGTCTGCGTCTAGGAATGTAGATGCCGGCCATCAACGTCAAGAATGGGGTCGATGGCTGCCAAGTTGTCGAGAGCCTGCTCCTGTCGTCAAAGTTGCACAGCAGGCGACAGTCGTCAGCTTTTTTGGGTATAGTCAAATGCGCCGCACCCCTTGGCATGGCTCACTTGCACAAGCGGCGGATCAAAATAGCCAGCTTTATAAAAGCTACCCTATTGAGCCAAGTGCTGTGCTACCTTGATTGATCGCCGACGCCAAGGTCGTGAGTTGGTGGAAGCCGTTGAGGCGGCCGGAGGCGTACGGATGGGAAAGCTGCTGGCGACCGCCTCATTCGGTGCCATGTGAGCAAACGCAGAGCTTGTTCCCATCAAGATCGCGGAAATAGGCGCCGTAGTAGTTGGGGTGGTAGGCGGGTCGTAGCCCCGGCTTCCCCTCGCATCGTCCGGCATGCTCGATCGCCAATCCATGACACCGGTCCACGTCAGACCGGCGCTCTGCCAAGAAGGCGATCATCTGACCGTTTCCAGTTGATACAGGTTGACCATCATAAGGACGCGTCACAAGGAAGAGGGGTCTGTCGGACGAGGGTGACTTCCATCCTAGCCAGTTCGCATCCGCGAACTTGATCTCCAATCCTAGCACCCTGAGCCAAGGCTCGTAGAAACGACGTGCGGTCTCGACGTCGGCAGTGCCAACGGTCGTGTGTGAGAACATGATCAACCTCCTTTTTGCGTATAAGCTCTTATGACAGCTTGAACCGCCCCGAGTTTACCGGAGGCGATACCTTCCTTGCGCCATAGACCTCGAAGTTCTCGGCGAAGACACGTTTAATCTCTGGCTTAAGCTCCAGGTCCCGCTTCGCCTTCGCCGACAGCTTCTCAGGATCGGCGCGCTTGGCGACATGATCGTGGTAGGTCGACGGGGCGATCGGCAGCACCTTGCAGATCGGCTCGACCCCATGCGCCTCGCGGTGATCGTCAATGAACGCGATCATCGTTTGAATGGGCGGTCGAGCTCCGCCTGGGCAAAATAAGCGCTCGCTTTGCGCAGAATCTCGTTGGCCTGACGAAGCTCCCGGTTTTCCCGCTCCAGAGCCTTCATCTTCTCGGCAGTGTCCGTCGGCAAACCGGCCCTTTTGCCGGCATCGACCTCCGCCTTCTTCACCCAATCCAGCAGCTTGTGCGCCGAGCAGCCGATCTTCGCCGCTATCGACTGGCAGGCGGTCCAGCGGGAGGAATGGTCAGCCTCATGATCCAACACCAACCGCACCGCGCGCTCGCGCACCTCAGGGGAAAACTTGTTCGTCGTTTTGCTCGTCATGGCTCCATCCTATTTGGAAGTTGGAGCCTCCGGTAAACCCGGGGCGGTTCAAACAGCCGAAAGCGGAACTTCACGTGCCAGAAGCTGGCCAAATGGATTCAGCTCGCAGACGAGCGGATCGAGGAGTACCTGGGATAACTCGATGTTGCCGATCGGGCTGAAGTTGAAGCACCAGGCGCCGCGGGTCGTGTGTCCACGCTCGAAGCGAAGATCGCGCGTATGCGTAAACGGCGCGAGTTGCACCAAGCGATGCTCGCCGATCTTGTGGCGAGCGGTGACAGCCAGCTGTCGTTGACTGATCCCGATGCACGAGAAATGACGATGCACCCCAAGGTTGGTGTCGGCTACAATGGCAGGTCGCTTTTGATGCCGGCCACAAGCTGATCGTTGCGCAGAACGTCACCATTTCCGGTGGTCACCTCGGCTTTTTAATGCAAACGGCCAACGCCGCCCGTCGCTGACAAGGGCTACAACAAAGGCGAGGATATCGCCGCCTGCGAGGATCATGGCGTTGTGCCCTATGTGGCACAGCCGTAGCGCGGCTCTGCGATTGCCTTCTGCTATTGCAACAGAGACGAGTTCGCTACGATCTAGAGGCAGATTGCTACGTCGGTCCAGCAAGGGAGCGCCTTGAGCCTTATAACCGCTCTAGCAGGGACGAGCATGTCTCCATCCGCTACACCAATTTAAGGGCTTGCCAGACTTGTGCCTGGAAGCCTGAATGCACTTCAGGCTCCCGGAGAAGCATCGATCGCTCGGAAAACGAGGCTGTTCTCGAGCGCATGGCCGAACGCCTTGCGGCCCGACTTGAAATCTCGCCAAGCGGCGAGAGATGGTCGAGCACCTCTTCGGATCGATCAAGCAACGGATGAACCAGGGCGCATTCCTCATGCGCGGTCTCGTCAGCGTAAACGCTGAGTTCAGCTTGACGGCACTCGCCTACACTTTGCGCCGAGCCGTCAACATTTTGGGCGTTTCGCGCTTCTACACGCCGTAGAAGTCTAACCGGTGTAAACTTCAGCTTCCTACAGGAATTATTGCGTCAAACGGGTTCGATGTGGCGGATCTGAAGCCACTGTCAGCGGTCCGAGTTAAAGACGTCCCCTTACCGCCCGCCTTGCAGCATTGGCCTGCATCGGACATCCCGGTCCCGGGTTTTCGGGCGGTCTGACATGTTTTCCGTATATGTTTTCCGCTGACTGCCGTTAAGGCCAAGCTAAGTGGCGGCTCTTATCTACGCTGGTGGTCAGCAGTTGGTGGAGGATGTTAGGATACCCCTTGATGTTTCAGAAATCTGTCGCCGATTAGTGCGCCAGATCTCATTAGCTCTTCGATAACATTCCGGGGGATTTGACTCGAGTGTAGAGGCCGATCATCCCGCAGATGGATTTGGCTAACTGGCAATGTCCATCTTGTGGGTCAGCATCACTTTTCCTGATTTAGCACGTGCTGCGGCTTAGGCTTAGAGCGTCAATCCGATCTAGCGCATGTTGCCTAATATGCGCATGCACGTTCCCGAACGCTACATTGGCGTTGAACTTAGAAAGCAATTCTTCGTCGGAAAGTGGCTCGTTTTTGCCGCCGCGCATATGGGGTTTGCGCACCTCGATCACGCGTCCGTCCTTCAGCCGGGCGCGGATCCGCCCGGTGAAGTTGCGCGGATACGCGTCGTTGGGATCGATCTCGTAGAGCACCTTCGCCGCGAGCGCCCGCACGGCGGTTTCAGCTACTCGCGCGTCGGTAAACTGTTTCAACCCGGCGGCACCGTCGAGAAAGCCGACAGCAACACAGAATGGGGTGGAAAACTTTGCGGCATAACCGTTGGGCGGTGTTTGCTTGAGTTTGAGCGGTTCCCAAAGGCGGTGAATGGTGCCTTCGCCAACGAAACATAGGAGTTGCTCTATGTTCTCGGCCTCAATGCCCTGGCGGGCAAGTTCGAGCGCACAGTCCACGAAAGGTTGGGTCATGGTTCCGCACGCGTAAGGTTTGAAGGCGACTTCCTCCATGATCCAGCGCTCGCCCAGCCCATCCAGCACGGAGGCGAAATCAGGTACCTTCGATGGCGCAAAGGCTTTGAAAAACCCGTGCGAACCTTCAAGCACGGTGCTTGGGCCTACAAAACCGTTTTCGGCAAGAAGGGCCGCGCGCAGGCCGGCGCCGGCAGCCGCGCCGGCATGAAGTCGTTTCGTCCAGCTTCCATCGGCGAGATATTCGATGATCCCTGAAGCAAGGCTGCCGGCTGTGCCTAGAGCATTAACAAAACGCTCTTCATCGAGCTTGAGGGCCGCACTGGCTGCCGCTGCGGCTGCAAGTGCGCCAATTACGGCCGTTGGATGAAAACCTGCCTTGTGAATGGCTTGTGGCGCGACGAGGCTTAAGCGGCACATCAGTTCAGCACCAACCGCGATGCCTCGCACGATAGTCTCGGTATCGAGCGCGCGTTGGTCGGCAAGCGCAAGAATGGCCGGCACGACGACCGCTCCAGCATGAACTGGACCGCCTTCAAACGTGTCGTCGAAATCTTCGCCATGCGCCGCCGTTCCGTTGACGAGGGCTGCATCATAAAGGTTCAGGCGCCGTTCATGGCCAAAAACGGTAGCCGGACCTTCGCTGACGCAGGAACCAAGAACCGCTTGAACATAAGCGGTTTCGCGTGCTGCGATTGCAAGGCCTACGATATCGAGGCTTAGTCGCCAGGCAGTGTGGCGAGCGCCCTCCGGCAAATGCGCTCCATCCAACCGTTGGGCAATCTGTCGCGAAAGCGGGACGCCAGTCATGTTCTCGTGATGGTTCATGATTGCGTTTCCTTGAGTTTAAGCGCCGAGGCATCGCGACGCGAGCGGCGTGCTTCACGGATGTCGCGGCTCAGTGAGAAGACAATGAAGCAGAACGAGACGAGCAGAAGACCGACTGCAATCGGA
>NZ_DAMBUH010000001.1:0-20609 GCF_032053605.1 Tianweitania sp. | reverse complement strand
TCCAAAAAGATGCGGTGATCGCCGCCCGATAGTACGAGGGACCGTCGGTAAGACGATTCCACCATATGCCCGAGCACAACGCCCAGGATCAGCGGCAGGAAGGGGAAGCCAGCGCGCCGCATACAGTAGCCGACCAGGCCCATGGCCAGCACGAAGCCAACATGGAATAAGCTATGGTCAAGTGTGTAAACACCTGAGAGTATGAGCGCGAGGATGAAGCCCGCCAGGTAGGGGCGAGGGCGATTGACCAGCCAGACACAGACAGGCAGCAGCAGGATCCCGAAGAGAAGTTGGCCTACGATTGCCACGAACGAGCCAAGGTAAAGGCCCATGACGACGTCCCCGTTCTGCTCGAAAAGACGCGGCCCGGGCAAAAGACCATGGATTAGGAATCCTCCCAACAGAACCGCGGTCGAGTTGGAACTGGGAATGCCAAACGACAGGAGGGGAATGAGCGTTGTGCTGGCAACGGTGTTGTTGGCGGTTTCAGGCGCCGCGACGCCTTCGATTGAGCCTTTGCCGAACTTCTCTGGCTCCTTCGACCAGCGCCGGGCTTCGTTGTAGGATAGGAAGGCTGCGATCGAACCACCACCGCCGGGGGTCAAGCCTTCGAAAAGGCCCATCAGACACCCAATAAATTGCGAGCGCCTGAGCCGCTTCATAAGCGCCCAACTGGGCAGCCGGACCCGAATCTTTTCCTTCAGCTGAGTTAATTCAGAAGAGCCCGACTGAATCATTAGTTCGCTCAGCGCGAACACTCCGACCATGACCAAAACTGGTTCCACGCCGCCGAGAAGCTCGGGAATGCCAAAGGTAAAGCGGTTGATCCCGGCGATCGGGTCAGCGCCCACGGTTGCAATCATCAAACCGACCACAGCCGCGGCAAGACCTTTCACCAACGAGCCGCCCGTCATAGACGCAATCACGCTCAAACCCAGGATGCCGAGGCCAAAATACGAAGTTGGGCGGAAGGCGAGTGCGAGCCAGGAAAGCGGCTCTGTCATTGTGACAAGCATCACCAAACCGAACATGGATCCAAGGAACCCAGACCAAAGCGAAATGCCCAACGCCTCGCCCGCTCTTCCCTGCCGCTTCATCTCATAACCATCGATCACGGTCGCCGCAGCGGAATTCGTGCCGGGCGTGCGAATGAGGATGGCAGGAATCGAGCCGCCATACTCCGCGCCGATGTAAACGGAGGCGAGCAAAACAATCGCGGTGATCGGTTCCATCGTATAGGTAAAGGGTAGAAGAAGTGCCATCGTGATCGATGCGGAGATGCCGGGAAGGGCGCCTCCAAGAATTCCCCAGACAAGCCCGATCAAGGCGGCGGGAATGACCCAAGTCGTGGTAGAAAGGGTCCAGAGTAGTTCAAGCGTAGCCATAACTCTGAGCCTTCAGAAGGAGAGGGCGGAAAAGAGCGCGCCAGCAGGTTGGGCAACGCCGAGGAGTTTGTTGAACAGAAGCCAAAAGAGCACGCCGCCAAAAGCTGCCGCAGCAAACAAGCGCCAACCGAGCCGTGCTCCTTCGTATAGTGCTATCGCAGCGATCAGCACTGCGATCGAAATCGCATAACCAAGAAAAGGCAGGATCAGGATATAGCCCGCCCCGATCGCCAGTAAGCCCACCGCGCGACCTATGGGTGCTTCGGTGCGTCCATCGTCTTCTTCGTCGTTAGCGGCAAGGTCGGCAGCTGGGGTCCGCAGATTAAAAACCGCACGCGCAGTCAGGATCAGCGCTAGAAAGGCAAGCAAGCCTGCGAGAACCACCGGCAATCCGCGGGGGCCAAAAGCATCATCAAGCATGCTGTTCGGGATAGCTTCGGCTGTCCAAAAATAGCCGGCAGCCAGGGCGAGCAGCAGCAGGCCGCTTACAAGTTCCTTGTTCATGATTGTTTTTCCGCACTAGGGGAGGCGGGGTACTATCCCGCCCGCCGATGCCTTATTGAATCACGCCGGACTTCTTCAGGAAGTCGGTGGTTGTGGCGACGAACTGGTCAACAAAGGCAGGGTAGCGCGTGTGATCGATGAAGTTCGCTACCAGGCTTTCTTCCTCATAGGCCTTCTTGTATTCGGGATCGGCAAGAACGGCCGGCGCAGCCTTGTCCCAGATCGCTGCCACGTCGTCAGGCAGACCCTTCGGAGCGGCTAACCCTCGAAATTTCTGCAGGACCACGTCGTAGCCGCTGTCCTTGACCGTGGGCACATCCGGAAAATCTTTCAAACGTGCGGGATTGAAGGTCGCGAGAAGCCGGATCTGCTTGCCCTCGATCTGGGACCGTAGTTCCTGGATCTCCCCGATGCCGACGTCCAACGTGCCGTTGAGCACGTTGATCATCATCTCGCCGCCGCCTTCATGCGTCACAATCGCCGCATCGACGCCAGCGGCCGCCTTCAATTGCTCGGCAGCCTGGCGCTCGAGGGATGCCGGGTTCGCGGTTCCCCAACGGCCCCGCGTTTCTTTCGCATGCGCGATCACGTCGGCCAGCGTTTTGTAGGGGCTGTCAACCGCCGTATATACGACCTCGCTGTCGGTGAAGAAGTTCACCACAGGCTGTAGTGCGTCATACTTGTATGTGGGTGAACTCAGCAGCGACGTGTAGATATAGGTTGGCGTCGTAGCATAGAAGATCGAGCCGTCAGCGGGCGACTGTGCGAGCCGAGCCATGGCCTTGGCGCCGCTTCCGCCCTGAACGTTCTCGACAACGAAATTCGTGTCGATCTGCTTGCTCAGGTACCGCACCAGTTCGCGCAGGAAAACGTCGCTGCCACCGCCGGGGCTGGAATGGGTGACGAGCGTTACCACGTTATGCGGGTAAGCCAGCGGCTCGGCTAAAGCCGGTGCGGACAAACAGATGATGGCTCCAAAAGCTGAAAGTGCCTTCTTCACGATGTTTCCTCCCTGTTTTCTTAAGGCCCCGCTCCCATGAGGCCGGCGAGTGCTTCAAACTATTCGGCTTTGCACTTCTTGCGTCGTGGCAGAAGCGTCGGCGCCTTCGCGCATGGTGCGTTCGATGACACGGTGTCGACCCTGCTCAACATGTTCAAAGCAAGCACGTCCTGCAGCCTCGACGTCACCCTTTGAAATCGCCTGCACAATGGTCTCATGTTCGCGGTTCGACACTTCGAGCGTGTCGCCAAACATCAGGTTGCGGGCGCGAAACAGCCGCAGACGCTTTACCAGCATGCGGTACTGCGTCGCCAACGTGCGGTTTCCCGTCGCATCCACAATGAGTTCGTGGAAGCTGAAGTTCAGCGGGAAATATAGTTCAAAGGCGTGCGTGGCCGCGGCGTCGTTCATCTGAGCATGCAGTGTCCTAAGTCGAGCAAGCTCGCCGGGGTTGGCACGCATAGCCATTAGGCGTCCAGCTTGAGCGAATAGAGCAGCGCGCACTTCGTAAACTTCGAGCGCTTCGGCAACCTCGATCCGTCGCACAAAGGCTCCGCGATTGGGGACAACCTCGATAATCCCAACCGCATCAAGCGCGCGCAAGGCTTCCCGCACCGGACTGCGGCTGACCTTGAAGCGTTCGGCCAGCTGGAACTCAGCTATCCGTTCTCCCACCGCCAGTTCACCGTTCAGGACCATCGCCTCGATCTCCTGCTCCAGCACGGACGCGAGCGACGTGTTGCGGATCAAGGAGAAAGAAGCGCGGATATCATCCATAGCCACATGAGTATTCCGACAACAAAATATTGTCAACAATATTCAATTCAGTTATGTCTTTTAGCTAGCAATGGAGGGTCACATGTTTAGAGATCTGGATGGACGGGTGGCGCTTGTGACAGGCGCATCCCGCAACATAGGTCGTTCAATTGCCGTGGAGTTGGGCGCCGGTGGGGCTCGAGTTATGGTCCATGCCGCGCGCGATGCCGAGGGCGCGGAAGAAACCGCGGAACTGGTGCGCCAAGGTGGAGGTCAGGCGCAAGTGGTGCTTGGTAATCTTACCGAAGAACAGGCGCCGGCTCGCGCGGTCCAATCGACGCTCGACGCTTTTGGGCAACTCGACATTCTCGTCAGCAACGCATCGGTGCGTCCCGAGGCTAATGTCCGCAGCCTCGATTTTGCCGATTGGCGCAAGGTGATGGCGTTGACGCTCGATGCGGCGTTCCTTCTGGTCAAAGCCGCGATCCCGGCACTTGAGCGCAGTTCCGCTGGGACGGTGGTTCTGATCGGCGGCATGACAGGCCACAGTGGTGCGGCAGACAGGATTCATGTGGTTTCGGCGAAGGCAGGGCTGACCGGCTTTGGCAAAGCCTTGGCCCATGAGCTCGGATCAAGCGGCATCACGGTCAACACCGTCGCACCCGGCTTGATCGAAACGAAACGCACCACGGCCGATCCCGCGCATCATGCGAGCCGCAGCAATCCGCTTGGACGTCGCGGTACGCCGGAAGAAGTGGCGGCCGCCGTGCGGATGCTTGCGGGCCCCGGTGCGCGCTTCATCACCGGTCAAACTCTGCACGTAAATGGCGGAGCGTTGATGGTTTAAGCCAGCGCCATGCGACCGGCGCCTCTCCTTCAAGCTGGTTTGTTGATCGCCCTGACGATCGGTGCTGCGGGGAGCGGGGCGTTCATCCTGCGAGCCCTGCATATCCCACTTGCGTTCATCCTAGGAGCGATGATCGGCGCAGCGACCATCGCCAATCTCGTGGCACCCATGAAGGGCGGGCGGGCGATGCGATGCATCAGCCAACTTTTCGTTGGCGCCTCCGTTGGCGTCTTGCTCAGCCCGCAGGTCATTCGCGCCCTGGTTGAACTTTTTCCGTTGATGCTCCTAATCGCCGTCGCCGGCAATGGTATGGGGCTTCTCTTGGCCATACCGGTTTCCAAGCTAAGCCGGATCGACCACTTGTCGGGATTGTTGTCTTGCCTGCCTGCTGGAATGGCGGAAATGGCGACGCTGGCGCACGAGATGGGAAGCGACGAGCAGAGCGTAGCGATCATCCATACACTGCGTGTGCTGATCGTTTTAAGCCTGGTGCCTGCATGGTTGTTCCTCACCGGACATCCGCCGGTCAACGTCACTGTGGCTGATCAATCCGCAACGGCTGATTTTTCGGTTCTAACCGCCTTGATCGTGGTGTCGCTGGTCGCCGCTTGGCTCGCAACGCGGCTTCGGGTCATCAATGCCTTCATTATCGCGCCGACTATGGTCTGCGTGGCTTTTGTTGCGCTGGGCGCAAGAGTTCCTGCGGTCCCGCAGCCCTTGCTGATCGCAACACAAATCGGCATCGGCGCTTCGCTCGGGCTTCGTTTTCGCTTCAACAAGATGCGGCACATGCCACATGCGGTATTGGGCGGGCTGGTATCCGGGCTGATACTCGTCTCCGCAACCATGTTCGGTCTCGGCCTTGCAATCGAACACAGCGCTGGGCTCGACCATGTCTCAGCTCTGCTGGCGGCCGTACCTGGCGGTCTTGGTGAGATGATTGCCACTGCAAACGCCTTGGGTTTGGCCGGAGCCGTCGTTGCAGGGTTCCAACTCACGCGTTCGATTTTCACGAACCTGATAGTCGCGCCTTACGTGCGAAGCTATGTCAGCCGAAAACGCTGAGCGGGTGAGTGAGGGGACTTTCTGCAAAGTCAAGTGGGAGGTATGTGCGCCTTTGTTACCCCGTACTAGGCAATTGTGCCTGATCATCTAACGACGGAAAAGCAAGCAGGAGCAATAAACACTATTTGTAGATAGTAATCTGTTGACAATTAACTTTGCTTCGCCTTAGCTGCTCTCTCTGACAAGCATGCCTGGAGGAGGCGTGCTTTTTCGGATTAAGCTGGGAGGCAGAATGGCTTTTCTCGAGCTCGACGGGCTGACGAAGCGCTATGGCGACTTCGTTGCCGTGAAAGGCATTAACCTATCGGTGGAGCGTGGCAAGCTCGTGTGTCTGCTGGGACCTTCGGGCTGCGGCAAGACAACGACTCTGCGTTTGATCGCGGGTTTCGTTGGCGCGAACGGAGGCGCCATTCGCGTCGACGATCGGGTCGTGTCCGAAGCTTCGGGCACGGTTCCTCCCGAAGCGCGCAACATGTCGATGATCTTCCAGTCTTATGCGCTGTGGCCGCACATGACGGTCTTCGGCAATGTGGCTTATGGCTTGAAGCTTCGCCGGTTGCCCGGCGCCGAGATCGAACATCGCGTCCGCGAAGTTCTCGCCGCCACGAAACTGACCGAGCTGGCCGATCGCTATCCGGCGGAGCTTTCGGGTGGCCAGCAACAGCGCGTGTCGCTCGCAAGAGCGCTGGTGGTGAAGCCCCAGATCCTCCTTCTCGACGAGCCGCTGTCCAATTTGGACGCCAATCTGCGTGAAGAGATGCGCTTCGAGATCCGGCGTTTGCACGACGAGTTCCGATACACCACCGTCTACGTGACGCACGATCAGTCCGAAGCCATGACAACAGCCGATTTGATCGTGGTAATGAGCCAGGGGATCATCGAGCAGGCCGGCACGCCTGAAGATATCTACGAGCGGCCGGAGTCCGAGTTTGTTGCCCGCTTCATCGGCGGCACCAACATCCTGAAAGGCCCTGCCAATGCGGAGCGGACCGTTGCGGTGCCAGATGGTCCCGTGCTGCGCTGTGGCAGCGGCGAGGTGGCTGTCGGGAAAGACACAGCCGTGTCCATTCGCCATCATGACATCGTGCTGTCCACCGAACAGCCTGAGATGCAGAGCAACGCCGCGCCTGGCACGGTTCAACGCCAGATCTATCTGGGCTCCCATCGCGATTACCTGGTGAGCTTGTCAAACAATGAAGTGATGCGGGCTGTGGCCCCTGTCAGCGTCGATATTCCGGTTGGAGCGCCCGTCTGGTTGCGCTTCCCCGAGGAGCATTGCCGTGCGCTAGCCCGCTGATCTGTCCGGGTTCGCATGCGCAGGTCGTCAGCGGCTGGCCGGAGGAGCCATCCGCCTCAACTGGAGGAGAAGAGCATGTGGAAGCAAGGTATCGCGGGCTTACTACTCGCGGCAACGACGTCGTTTACGGGAGGTGTGGCATTCGCTCAGGCGCCCGCTCCGTATGTGGTCACGCCCGAACTCGAGCAAGCCGCCAAGTCGGAAGGCAAAGTCGTCTTTTACACTGCGACCGATGTGGCGGTCGCCGAAGCCCTGGCCGCATTGTTCCGTCAGAAATACCCTGAAATTCAGGTCCAGGTCGAGCGCGCGGGGTCCGAGCGCGTTTTCCAGCGCATCGGTCAGGAATATTCCACCGGCATCTACAATGCCGATGTGATCGAAACGTCCGACGCGGTTCATTTCGAGTATTTCAAGCGTGAAGGCTGGCTCGAGCCGACCCTGCCGCAGGAAGTCGCCGACAAATGGCCGGCCGACGAGAAGGATCCGGACGGCAACTTCGCCGCTTACCGCGCGCATCTCTCCGTCTTGGCCTATCGCACCGATCTTCTGCCTGAAGCAGACGTGCCCACCACTTGGACCGATCTTCTCGACCCCAAATACAAAGGCAAGATGGTCAAGGCGCATCCTGGTTACAGCGGCACCATCATGACAGCGACCTACGTCCTGAGTGAGAAGCTCGGCTGGGATTATTTTGAAAAGCTCGGCGCCCAGCAGGTCATGCAGGTGCAATCATCGACGGAGCCTCCCAAAAAGCTGGCGCAAGGCGAGCGTGCACTTGAGGTGGACGGCAACGAATACAATATCTTCCGCCTCCAGGAGGACGGTGTCCCCATCAAGATCGTTTATCCCGCGGAAGGAACCCCCTTGGCCGTGGGAAATGCCGCCGTGCTGAAGGAAGCGCCCAACAAGAACGCCGCGAAGTTGTTCTACGCGTTCCTGTTCTCCAAGGAAGCGCAGCAACTCAACAGCGACAGCGGCGGCCTGCGTTCGTTTCATCCGGATGTCGTCGAAAAATCGACGCGGACACCCTTGAAGGACATCGCCATCCTGCATTCGGATCCCGTTGCGCTGGAAGAGAAGCTCGACGAGATCAAGAGCAACTACGAGCGTTATTTCGGGACCTGATCACATGACGGCCCTTACCGCTCAAGGAGCACCCTCATCAGATCGACGCAAGCGCGTCGATCTGTCATGGCCGGTTTTTGGCTTGCTCGCAGTGTTGCTAAGCGTTCTGGTCATCCTTCCGCTTTTCTGGCTCGCTTTCTACAGCTTCCGGAACGATCGCGGCGGCGGCTTTACGCTCAACAACTACGCCAGTCTTATCACCGACCCAACACTGCTGCGGGCATACGGCCTAGCGATTGGCATGGCCCTCAGCGTCGGCGTCTTGTCGTGCCTCGTCGCGACCCCGCTTGCCTGGCTGGTGGCGCGTACGGATCTGCCGGGGCGACGATTGATCCGCATGTTGGTGACCGCGTCCTTCGTCACACCGCCCTTTCTCGGCGCGATCGCCTATGAAATTCTGGCTGCCCCCAATAGCGGCCTTATCAATATCCTGTACCGCAAGCTGTTTCGGCTGGATCAGGCGGCCTACCTCGTGAACATCTACACGTTCACTGGGCTGATCTTCGCAATCGCCTGCTTCACCTTTCCTTACGTCTTTACCCTGGTTGCCAACGCGCTCGATCGTGTGCCCTCCGATCTCGAGGACGCTTCCTCAATTCTCGGCGGCAAGACCATGACGACGCTGCGCAAAGTGACGATCCCCATGGTGCTGCCAGCCATGCTGGCGGGCACGTTGATCGCCATCCTGCAGGCTTTGACGATGTTCGGTTCCCCGGCGATCCTCGCCTTGCCGGCAGGTTTTCATGTCATCACAACCAAGATCTGGAGCCTGTTCCAGTTTCCGCCCAAACCCGGATTGGCTGCGGCAGCCGCGATCCCGCTGCTCGTGATCACCGTCATTCTTCTGCGCAGCCAGAAGATGATCCTCGGCAGGCGCGGTTATACGGTGCTCGGCGGAAAAAGCGGCGCTCCAAGGATCACCGAGCTGGGCAGCTGGAAGTGGCTCGCGGTGTTGTTCACCGTGTCTGTCCTGTCTCTCACGATCTTTCTTCCTTATTTCGCCATCGTCAAAACCGCGTTCACCCAAACGGTCGGCGACGCACTCACCTGGGAGACAATCACGCTCAGCCATTGGCGCTTCGTGTTCTTCGAATTTTCCGCAACGCAGCTCGCCCTGCGCAACACCTTCCTGCTTGGTGTACTCACGGCCACGATCGTCACGGCCATTGCCTTGATCGTTTCTTATCTCGTGACGCGGCGCTCTCTGCCCGGTGCTGGTTTTCTGGGGGTGCTTGCCACAGCGCCGATCGCCATTCCGGGCATTGTACTGGGCGTCGGCCTTTTCCTGTCCTATGCCAATCCGACGTTCCAACTTTATGGCACGCTGTGGATCCTGTTGATCGCCTTCATGACCATTGAGTTGCCGGCGGGCTACCAGCAGATGTCATCGGCCTTTTCCGGAGTGCATCCAGAGCTTGAGGAAGCAGGCCGCATCTTGGGAGCCTCCCGCCTCAAGACCTTGTGGGACATCACGGCACCCTTGCTGCGAACCAGTGTTGTCGCCGCGTGGTGTTTCGTTTTTGTCGGCACGATCCGCGAACTGTCCGCGACCATCCTGCTGACAACGGCCAACACGAAGCTCGTTTCGGTCATTATCTACGATCTCAACGAGAGCGGCGACCTGGGCGCTATCTGCGTACTCGGCATCGTATTGCTGGCTGCCTCCTTCGCGGTGGTTTACGCCGCCAATCGTCTCCCTGTGCTTGGTGGTTCGCAAATGAACGCGCGCGGTTGACGGGTTCTGCCGTCGCCTTCGCGCCTCAGCTTTGCTAAGGGAACAAACAGGCCGCCATGACGCGGCCTGTTTCTTTTCCGGCTTTTAAACGGCGAACCCATGTCACAGCCTTCGCATCCCAACATTTCCGCCATCGATTTCCTGCGCACTCGGTCGCTTGCCAATGTCGTGCAGGCAGAAATCGAACGCATGATCATCGACGGGGAGTTGAAGCCGAACGAGCGCCTTAACGAAAATGCGCTGTCTCAGAAGCTTGGCGTGAGCCGCGGCCCCATCCGCGAGGCTTGCAGCGCCTTGTCGGCAATGGGATTGATCGAGATCATTCCCAATCGCGGCTTCTTCATTCGCGCCTTGAGCAATGACGAGGCGCAGGACCTTTCGGAAGCGCGTGCCAGCGTGTTCGGCTGCATGGCCATGATGCTGGCGGAACGGATCAAGGAAGAGGAACTTGCGATCCTGCGGGCTCTTGTCGACAAGATGGAGGAGCTGGTCGGACTTGGCGACGTCCACATTTATTATCCGGTCAATCTCGAATTTCACCGACAGATTGCGACCTTGTCGGGAAACAAGCGCCTGGCGGGGATCTATGGGAGTTTCGTGCGCGAGCTTCATATTCAGCGCTATCGGGCGCTTTCGAGTCCGGATGTTCTTCACGTATCCAACCTGGAACACCGCGCGATCGTCGATGCGTTGGAAAAGCGCGATCCCGTCGCGGCCCTGGTCGCAGCGCGGTCTCACATCATGAATGGCATCGTTCGCACGCGGCAGGCAGGCCAGCCGTAGCCCGCATCGAAAACTGTTGACAATTAACAAACGTGTGGTCATGTAGCAGCATTCTTCGAGGGAGGAGCTGCCATGAATCAGACAACGCCGGTGGAAACGGGCCTCACGCGCCAAGTCGCGACCTTCGTCACTCATACCAAGGGCGGCGACTTGTCCGCCGAACTCGTGGAATTGGGTAAGAAGTCGATTCTGGATGGCTTCGGCCTGGCGCTTTCCGGATCGGTTGCCCGCTCGGGCCAACTCGTGCGGCGGCATCTGGATGATCTCGGTCTTTCCGAGGGTGCTGCCACCGTGATCGGCATGGGCCGCAAGGTCGCGCCGCGTTTTGCGGCTTTTGCCAATGGCGTCGGTGTTCATGCGGATGATTACGACGATACCCAGCTCGCCGTCGCCAAGGACCGGGTTTACGGCTTGCTGACGCACCCGACCGCGCCGGCCCTTCCGGCGGCCTTCGCGGTGGCGGAAGTCACGGGCGCATCGGGCGCGGACTTCATGCTTGCCTATCACCTTGGCGTCGAAGTCGAGTGCAAGATCGCCGAGGCAATCAACCCTCGCCATTATCAAACCGGCTTCCACGCCACGGCGACTTGCGGCACCTTCGCGGCGGCGGCTGCGGCGTCCAGATTATTCGGCTTCGATGCCGAAACCACCGCGCGCGCACTGTCCATCGCGGGCAGCCAGTCCGCCGGACTGCGCGAAAACTTCGGCACGATGACGAAGCCCTTTCACGCCGGTCGTTCATCCGAGAGCGGCGTCGCGGCAGCCCAGTTTGCCGACTATGGCTGGACAGCGACGAGCGAAATCCTTGAAGCCCCGCGCGGCTTCTTCTCCGCGGCAGGCGGCGGCTACGACCGCAATGCGATCGAAGGCAAGCTTGGTGCGCCATGGACCTTCGTGTCCCCCGGCGTTTCGATCAAGCCGCATCCGTCGGGATCCCTGACCCATCCCGGCATGACTGAAATGGCGCGGCTGATCCGCGAGCATGACATTCGCGCCGAAGACGTCGCGCATGTCCGCGTCGGCACCAATTCGAACATGCCGAACGCGCTGATCCATCACCGTCCCAAGGATGAACTGCAGGCAAAATTCTCCATGGAATTCTGCATGGCGATCCTGCTGCTCGATCGGCGCGCCGGGCTCAACGAATTCACCGATGCAGCCGTGGAACGCGAAGACGTCAAGCGGATGATCGAGAAGGTGGACTTCGTGATCGACGACGAGGCGGAAGCTGCTGGCTACCACCTGATGACCACCATCATCGACATCGAGCTGAAAGACGGCCGCACGATCAAGGGGCGTGCGGATTTCGGCAAGGGCAGCCCGGCTTTCCCGATGAGCTATGATGAAGTGGCCGACAAATTCCGGGAGAACGCCGAGTTTGCCGGCATGGGCCGCTGCCGCGCGGACGAGATCGTGGAGCTTGTTCGCCGTCTGGAAACGCTGCCTTCCGTTGCTCCGCTGGCCGAGCGCCTGATTACCGTTTCGTGATTGTCGGAACCCTGATGCAGAATATTGAAGTCACTCGGCAACTCGCCGCCTGGGTCGTCGGCCTCAACAACGAGGATATCCCGCAAGCGGTTCGCACGGAGGGCGTGCGAACCTTCGTCAATTGGCTCGGCTGCGCCGTTGGCGGAGCGCACCACGAAACGGTGGACCGCGCGCTCGAAGCCGTGAAGCTTTTTGCCGGCGAAAAGCGGGCGCAGGTCATCGGTCGAGAGGAGCGTCTCGACGAGCTTCATGCGGCGTTGATGAACGGCATCTCCTCCCATGTGCTGGATTACGACGACACGCATCTGAAGACGATCATCCACCCAGCCGGTCCTGTGGCGTCCGCCATCCTGGCGGTGGCCGAAACGCGCGCCGTGTCGGGCCGGGATTTTCTCACCGCGCTGATCGCCGGCGTGGAAGTGGAATGCCGCATCGGCAACTCGGTTTATCCCCATCATTACGATCGCGGTTGGCACATCACCGGCACCGCCGGCGTGTTCGGGGCGGCCGCAGCGACTGGCAGGCTGCTCGGTCTCGACGAAACGCAAATGGTCTGGGCGCTTGGCATCGCCGCCACACAGTCATCTGGCCTTCGCGAAATGTTCGGCACGATGTGCAAGAGTTTCCATCCCGGTCGCGCGGCGCAGAACGGCGCCATGGCGGCATTTCTGGCGAAAGCCGGCTTCGATTCGTCCATGCGCTCGATCGAGGCACCACGTGGATGGGCGAATGTCCTGTCCACCAAGCAGGATTACTCCGAGATCCTGGACGGGCTCGGCCGGAACTGGGAATCCGCTCTCAACACCTACAAGCCCTATGCTTGCGGCATCGTCATCCACCCGGCGATCGACGGCTGCACGCAGTTGCGCGAGCAACTGGGCGGTCGGGTCGCAGACATCCAGTCGGTCGCCCTGCGCACCCATCCGCTGGTGCTGGAGCTGACGGGCAAGAAGACGCCGCAAACCGGGCTCGAGGGTAAGTTCAGCGTTTACCATGCGGCCGCAACGGCGCTTCTGCACGGCGACGGCACACCCACCGCCTTCACCGATGAAATGGTGCGAGATCCCCAGGTTATCGCGCTACGCGACCGGGTTTCGGCGCAAGCGGACAAAGCCATGCATGAGGACGCGGTCTTCATCACGCTCACCATGCAGGATGGCGAGCGCATCGACCTGGACGTTCCGCATGCCATCGGCAGCCTGGAACGGCCGCTGACAGATGCCATGATCTCGGAAAAGTTCACGCGTCAATCGAGCCCGGTGATCGGCGCGGACAAGACTACCGCCTTGATCGAAAAGGCCTGGTCGCTCGAGACCACGGCCGACATGCGCGACCTCGCGCTTTCTTCGGCGGCCTGAGGAGCAACGGGAATGACAGCCACGCATCTGACCATAGGCATTCTCGAGGGCGACGACATCGGCCATGAGATCGTTCCGGCGGCCGTGGAGGTCATCCGCGCCGCTGCTGAACAAACGGGCCTGGCCATCGACTGGCGCCCAATGCCGATCGGCCGGCGCGCCCTCGACCAGCATGGCTCGACGCTGCCCGAAGGTACGCTCGAAACACTGTCCACCTTCGACGGCTTCATACTGGGCCCGATCGGTCACCAAGCCTATCCGAAGGGAGCGGGTGCCATCAATCCGCACCCGATCATGCGCAAGCATTTCAATCTGTTTGCGAATGTGCGGCCAACCAAGTCCTTTCCGGGACTGGGTGCGCTTCGCGACGACATCGACCTGGTGATCGTGCGCGAAAACAATGAAGGGTTCCAGCCCGATCGCAACGTGGTGGCCGGCTCAGGGGAGTTTCGGCCCACTGAAGACACCACGATTTCGGTACGCGTGATTACCCGTCAGGGCTCTTCGCGCGTCGCGCGCGCGGCCTTCGAGATAGCCCGGCAACGGCGCAAGAAGCTGACGCTCGTTCACAAGAACACGGTGTTCAAGCTCGGCTGCGGCATGTTCGTGGAAGAATGCTACAAGGTGGCCAAGGAGTTTCCGGACGTCGCCGTCGATGAAGTCATCGTGGACACGATGGCCATGCGCCTCGTTCGCGACCCGCAGACCTTCGACACGGTGGTCACCACCAATATGTTCGGTGACATCCTGACGGACGAAGCGGCGGGACTGGTTGGCGGTCTTGGCATGGCGCCCGGCCTTTGCATCGGCGAGGGTGCGCTCGCCATGGCTCAGGCCACCCATGGCTCGGCGCCCGACATTGCCGGCAAGGGCATCGCCAATCCCTTCGCCATGATCGAATCCGCCCGGATGATGATCGAATGGCTCGGCCATAACAGGAGCATCGCGCAAGCCGTGGAGGCCGCTGCCCTTGCCGAGCGCGCGATCGCAACGGCGCTGGCCGAGCCTTCGACGCGAACCGGCGACATTCGCGGTACCGGTAACACGGCGGACATGACGCGCGGCATCGTTGATGCCATCAGGTCGGATGCGTCTGCCCGGGCGGCCTGATCGTTTGGGCGCTTGGTTTTATGTCCGAAACGGGCTGGCCGGGATGCGGTATTCGTCGCGTTCCGCCGCGTCTAACTGTTTGAGCAAGCCCGTTTCCCAATCGAGATAGCGACGTGCTGCTTCCAGATTGCCATTGTGGCGGTCATGGACGAAGAACAGGAAGTCGATCGCTTCCGCGTCGGAAGGCTGGTCCGAGGTCGCGATGATATCGAGGCCCTGTCCGCGCCAGGCTTCCACATCTCCGCCGACCCGCCGGATGTCGAGCGCGCCCGATGCGGCGAGATCCTGTGCTACCGGATCCACCAGTTCCGCTGGTCCTGCAAGCAGACAGGGCATGGCCATGTACAGCCGCATGGCCTGTATTTGCGGCCGAATGGCCCAGCGCGCGCCATCGAGATGGCCTGCACGATAGGCGGGCGAGGGGCGAACATCGAGCAGGTGAGCGCTGCCGCGCGCCGCCATGAACGTCGCGTGTCGCGCGTCGATCCCCCGCAAGGGCAGTGTCGTACGCTCGGTTTTGCCCACGCTCCCTTCGTCGAGCGGAGTGCCTGCAAGCACGAACACCTCATAACCGAGCATGCGCAGGAACACCGCAGTGATGGCACCGCGCAGGCCTGTATCATCCACGAGCACGAGACGTGCCCGGCGCACGCCGATCCATTCGTCGGTGGCCTGGGCAAGCTGGACGGCGGGCGCATGGACCGCGTCGTGGAGGGAGCCCGCGTCGAACTCTTCGGCCGTGCGGACATCGAAAATGTAGAGCGTGCGCGATTGGTCGGCTCGAAGCTCGGCGAGGCGGTCGAGGTCGATGGCTTGTATGTCGCGCTCTTTCATCAAGGCGTGAGCCCGCGACGCGCTGAGATGCAAGTTCTCGGCATCGAGCGGATGTAAAGGTTGCGGGATGGCTCCAAGGTCGAGAAGACGCCCGGAAAGCGCCCAGCCCTGTGTCCCGTTCTCGAGCGCAAGCACCGGGTTGGAAACGCCGGCAAGCGCGAGGCCGGCGGCTCCGATGATCGAGCGGGTGCGGCCGGCGCAATGGATGATGACCGGCACGTCTGGATCCGCCACGGCCTGCCTGAAGCGGTGCGGCAACTCGGCGTTGGGCAAGGAAATGGCGCCAGGGATGCGCATCTTGCGATGCTCGGAAGCGGGTCGGGCATCGAAAAGCTGGAACGGATGGCCACCTTCGACCATGGCCGCAAAGTCATCGATGCCGATGCGCGGCACGTGCCATTCGTGCTCGACCAGCTCGCCGAGGGTCTTGCTGGGCACATTGACGCCCTTGAACAAGTTGAAGTTGGCGCGTTGCCACGCTTGCGCACCACCGTTGATCCAGGCGACGTCGCCATAGCCCATTGCAGTCAAAAGGCTTGCCGCGCGCTCTGCCGTTCCGTCGGCCTGGTCAAGCAGCACCACGGAAACGGCCAGCCTCGGCACCAGAAGCCTGACTTTTTCCTCCAATCTGCTGAACGGGCAGGAAACGGCGATAAACGGATGGCCTTCGCCATATTGCCCGTGTTCGCGGATATCGAGAAAGGCCACTTCGCGCGTCCTCTCATGCACGATCGCCTTGGCTTGCCGCGCGGTGATGGGACCGGTCACGATCGACTGCCCGGCATTTCTGGCTCGCTGCCGGAAAAGAACGCATGCAGGGCCGGGCCGACGATATCCGGCCGCTGCTCCGCGGGATAATGCCCTGTTGGGACAGCTGCGCCACGCAGGTCGTTGGACCACCGGCTCCAGCTTTCCATCGGTTTGAGATGCCGGCCGACATGGCTGTTGTCGCCCCACAGAACGAAAACCGGGCAACGGATCTTCCGCCCGGCCTCGAAATCCGCTTTGTCGAACGCATAGTCCAGCGACACGGTCGCGCGATAATCCTCGCAAACTGCGTGGATCTGCTCGGGCGTGGTGCAGCGAACATATTCGGCAAAGGCTTCCGGCGCGAAAATGGAAAGCCCGACGCCTTTCTTGTTCAGCTTGTATTGGATGTAATAATCGAGATCGGCGCAAATCAGCGTCTCGGGGAAGGGGGCTTTCTGAGCCATGAAGAACCAGTGGTAGCTTTCCAGCGCCCAGCCCATCGTCACATGCGATAAAAGATCGAGCGTCGGCACGATGTCCAGCGCGGCCATCCGCATGATGGCCTCCGGTCGATCGAGCGCCATGCGGAAGGCGACCCGGGCACCGCGGTCGTGACCGGCCACCGCGAAACGATCGAAACCGAGCTGGCGCATTACCGAAAAATTGTCTTCACCCATGGCTCGGAAAGAATAGGCCGCATGGTCCTCGCCTCCGTCGGGCTTCGAGCTGTCGCCGTAACCCCGGAGGTCCAGCGCAACCACGGTGAAGGAGCGCGCCAACAAGGGCGCGACCTTGTGCCAGCTGACATGCGTGAGCGGGTTGCCGTGCAAGAGAAGGAGGGGAGGCCCGCTTCCGCCGACCGCTGTGTGGATCTCCGCCCCTGCCGTTTGAACGCGCTCCACCCGGAAGCCGGGTATCAGCGGGTGCGGTCGGTTTCCGGCTGGTTTGCCGGGTTGGTTGCTTTCTGGATTCGGCATGGATCATCCTCCCGTCCTTCCCATCAGAAAGCCTCCGTCCATCACATATTGTCAACAGTTTATAATTGACAGATCGTGCTCTGGCTGCGTACGGGTGAGGCGTTCAGGGAGGACCGACCATGCGCGAACACCGTATTGCAGCCATTCCCGGAGACGGCATCGGCGTTGAAGTGGTGCGCGCGGGCCTTCAGGCCTTGGACGCGGTTGCGCAGCGCGATGGCGGCTTTCGCTTTGCCGTGAAGGCGTTCGACTGGGGTTCCGACCATTACAAGCTTCACGGCGTGTTCATGCCGGCCGATAGGCTGGACGAGCTGAAACGCTTCGATGCCATCTTGTTCGGGGCCGTTGGCGCGCCGGATGTGCCGGATCATCTCACGCTTTGGGGCTTGCGGCTCGCGATCTGCCAGCCCTTCGATCAGTATGCCAATATACGCCCGACCCGCATTCTACCGGGCATTCGCACGCCCTTGGAAGGGATTTCGGCCGCCGATCTCGATTGGATGATCGTACGCGAGAATTCCGAGGGGGAATATGCCGGCCAGGGTGGCCGTTCCCATAAAGGGCTGCCGGAAGAAGTCGCCACCGAAGTCGCCATTTTTACCAGGGCCGGCGTAACGCGGATTATGCGGTTTGCGTTCGAAACGGCGCAAAAGCGGCCTCGTCGCAAGCTCACCGTCGTCACCAAGTCCAACGCCCAGCGTTATGGGCTGGTTCTGTGGGACGAGATTGCGGCGGAGGTCGCGGCCGATTTCCCCGATGTGTCCTGGGACAAGATGCTGGTCGATGCCATGACGATCCGCATGGTGATGCACCCGGCCTCGCTGGACACGATCGTCGCAACCAACCTGCATGCGGATATTCTGTCCGACCTCGCAGCTGCCCTGGCCGGCTCCATCGGAATTGCTCCCACGGCCAACCTCAATCCCGAAGGCCGCTTCCCCTCCATGTTCGAGCCGATCCATGGCTCGGCTTTCGACATCACGGGCAAGGGGATCGCCAATCCCATCGGTACTTTCTGGTCGGCCAGCCTGATGCTTGAGCATCTCGGCGAAACGGCTGCGGCCGAGCGTCTGATGCGTGCGATCGAACGCGTGACGGGTGATCCGGCCCTGCACACGCCGGATCTCGGCGGCACGGCCACGACGAGCCAAGTCACCGACGGCGTCGTGCAGGCCGTGCTTGGTGACAACCTTTAAGGAAGGACGATCAGCCATGAAACGGATTGCAGTGATTGCGGGTGACGGCATCGGCACCGAGGTCATGCCGGAAGGCGTCCGTGTTCTCCAGGCAGCGGCGGAAATTTTCGGGCTCGAGCTCGCCTTCGATCACTTCGATTTTGCCTCCTGCGATCATTACGCCCGGCACGGCCGCATGATGCCGGAAAACTGGAAGGATCTGATCGGCGGCCACGATGCCATCTTCTTTGGTGCGGTGGGCTGGCCCGACACCGTGCCCGACCACATTTCTCTATGGGGTTCGCTGCTCCAGTTCCGGCGCGAATTCGATCAATATGTGAACCTGCGGCCAGTGCGCTTGATGCCGGGCGTTCCATCTCCGCTGGCAGGCAGGGTGCCTGGCGATATCGATATCATGATCGTGCGTGAGAACACCGAAGGCGAGTATTCTTCCATCGGCGGAACGATGTTTCCCGGCACGGAGCGAGAAATCGTCATCCAGGAAACGGTGATGAGCCGGATCGGAGTGGACCGCGTGCTGCGCTACGCGTTCGACCTCGCGCAAAGCAGGTCAGGTAAGCATCTCACTTCGGCAACCAAGTCCAACGGCATCTCGATCACCATGCCTTACTGGGATGCCCGGGTGGAGGCGATGGCGGAACACTTCCCCGACGTACGCTGGGACAAGTACCATATCGATATTCTGTGCGCGCATTTCGTGTTGAATCCGAGCCGTTTCGACGTGGTCGTCGCTTCGAACCTGTTTGGCGACATCCTGTCGGATCTCGGCCCGGCTTGCACCGGCACCATCGGCATCGCGCCCTCGGGTAACATCAATCCGGAAGGGAGGTTTCCATCGCTGTTCGAGCCGGTGCACGGCTCCGCGCCCGATATCGCCGGCAAAGGCATAGCCAATCCGGTAGGCCAGATCTGGGCCGGAGCGATGATGCTGGAGCACTTCGGCTACGTTGAAGCAGCAACGGCGATCGTATCGGCAATCGAACGCACGCTGGCTACGCCCGAAGGCCGTACCCGCGATCTTGGCGGCAATGCAAGCACCAACGAGTGTGGCCAGGCCGTTCTTGACACCTTACGGACGCTTACCCGGGAAGGAATACGCTCATGACTGACACGCGCCCGATCCTTGCTCTGACCATGGGCGATTGCACCGGCATTGGTCCGGAAATCACCGCCCGGATATTGGCGGAAGGTCGCATGCGCGACGATGCCCGCATCGTGCTGATCGGCGACCGCCGGGTCCTGGCTCGAGGCGAAAGCCATGCCGGTGTTTCCTTGCTCACGCGCAGCTACGATCAGCCTTCAGCTGTGGATTGGGCCGACGACACCATTCCCTTGATCGATCTCGGCAACACCGATCCCGATCTTTTTCCCTCAGGTCAGGTCAGCGCGGAAGCGGGGCGCCTGTCCGGGGATACGCTGGCTGGCGCGATCGAGTTCGCGCGGCAGGGACAGGTACAAGCCATCAGCTTTGCACCGCTTAACAAGCGCGCCATGTTCGATGGCGGCTGGAAATTCCCGGATGAGCACAAGATGTTCGCCCATCTGCTAGGCCATACCGGCTATTTCAGCGAGATGAACGTCCTTGATCCGTGGTGGATGTTCCGCGTCACCTCGCATGTCGCCTTGCGGGACGTCGCTGATGCCATCACCGAAACTTCCATCCGGAACGCAGTGGAACTTGCGGTGACAACAATGCGCAAAGCGGGCATCGAGCGACCCCGCCTGGCGGTTGCCGCGCTCAATCCCCACGCCGGCGAAAGCGGGCTCTTTGGCACGGAAGAAATCGAGATCATCCGCCCGACGGTGGAGGCAATGGCCCGTGAAGGCTATAACTGCGAAGGGCCGTTTCCTTCCGACACGGTGTTTCTGAAGGCGTTTGCTGGCGCCTATGACGGCGTGCTTTCCATGTACCACGACCAAGGTCAGATCGCGACCAAGCTGAAGGGCTTCAACAAGGGCGTGACCGTTACGGCGGGCTTGAACACGATTTTCACGACGCCTGCCCATGGCACGGCTTTCGACATCGTCGGCACGGGTCAGGCAAGCGGCAGCGCCCTGGAAGCGGCCATCACCATGGCTGCCCGCTTGGTTCGCCTGTAGCACCGACCTTGAGACGGCTGGAAGTGCCGCATGATCATACAGCCCTTGGAACTCTGCTGGTTCCTGCATTGCAGACGGCAAGGTTGTGCTCGATCAGGAGTGGTTTGACTGCAAGGTTCTCGGACAGAACCGCTCGACCCAGCACAAGTAGCCGAAAGGTCGGCCTGATGACGAGGTTTTCACTGCCGAGATCATCCGGCTCTCCTCCCGCTATGGCCGCTTTGGCTATGGCCGGATCACCGCAACGCTGCGATCCGAGGGTTGGACGGTGAACGCCAAACGTGTCGAGCGCATCTGGC